>JAGQUY010000412.1 GCA_020438245.1 Bacteroidota bacterium | reverse complement strand
CTTGTCTCCCCTCCTCTGTTTCAGCCAGTTTTTTTGACAAAGACTCTACTGCTATTCCGATGCCTGCAATATCCTCTTCCATCATTTCCAGATTTCCGACTATGAATCCCAACGGGTTGTTGATTTCATGAGCCATGCCCGACGTCATTTTTCCAAGGGAAGCCATTTTTTCCTGTTGAACCAGTTGCAGTTCCGCTGACTCCAACTTTTGATAGGCTTTTTCGAGCATCGATTTTTGATGTCCCAGTTGATATTGGTTGTAAAAATCCTGCCGCCGTGCTTTAACCTGAAGGAACGAAGCAACCATTGCCACTCCCATCACCATCAGCATGACAATCTGGCGATACATGAAACTCGCTCCATCCACATCCGGTTGTATTAGCACAATGGCGAGATTCGATAGAAAGATTATCACATACAGAAAAACATATTCTGCAAAGGTCAGATAGAAGAATGCCAGAATGTAGATGATTATTAGAATATATATGGGATACGTGGGAGAATCATACCCTCCAAGCCGAACAATGAACAGAGGAAACGTGGCCGCCCACGAAGAAAATAAAGCAAGCGTAATTTGCCGGATGTGTCTGGCGACCTGTTTTACGCGCAAAAGACCAAGTAAGAAAAGGGATCCGAAAATCACTCCCACATTATAATATGGAAACCCCAGATCGGCGGCCAATCTTCCGGTTCCAACGATAACCTGACTGACTATCAGGATATACAAGAAAATTACCGCATTCCGGCGGTTACGTCGATCGCAGTCCGCGGCGTATTCTTCCCGGGCCGACGTATCCTGAGAGAAAAACGTATCAACGGTACTTTTGCCCGCCGTTTCGGAAGATGTTAGCATGTCTGCAAGATACTTTCTGGCGGAGTTCAAATCAATCATTCTTCATTGTGCATTGTTCGGTTGAGAACGCCCGACGTTTCCATATTTTGCTTGTTTATTGGGACGTCGGTGATATATATTCATTTACTCACTACGGGGAAAAAATGGAACAAATCGGGATTAACTCCAACGTCTACGCCGGGGGAAAGATTTTTCATATCCAATCTTCAGGCAATATCAACGATCTTACTGTACAGGCCGAGATCTTTGAGGCGGGCAGAATCATCACCGTTGAGAAGAAGAAATTGGATTCTGCCAAGGTAAAACCGTCCGCCGATGAATTTGCCGAATTCCTGAAAACCTTTCACAATGAAGTGTCTTGGGAAATCGAATTGATGTTCTTCATGAGGGACAAAATTCGAACCACCAGTCACACGGTTTCCAACAACAAAATTGGCCTCCTTTTCATGCACAAGGGCTTGCTGGACGAAGCCATCAGTGAGTTTACTTTTACCATCGAGAAGTCACCTGAAATGGTCGAGGCATACAGCAATCTTGGAACCTGTTATCTCCAAAAAGGGGACCCCAAATCGGCGATTGAAATTCTTCGCAGGGCCACCAATCTTCGGCCGACCTTTCCGGATTTGAAAAACAGTCTTGGGCTGGCGCTCATAAAGGCTCATCGCTTCGATGAAGCACAGGCAGAGTTCAGTGAGGCACTGCGAATCAACCCGAACTATATCATCGTATATCTTAATATCGCCCTCGCCCACCTGGAAAATCTGTCTAAACAGCAAACGGACGGAACGTTGCCGGCAGAATCGAAGTTAAAGGCCTCAGTGATTGAGATTTTTCAAAAAACCTTGGCGACCAATCCGGACTTCTCCAACTATCGATTTTATTCCTACCGTTTTGAAAAAATCATCAAAGCGGTCGAGGCCGGCACGTATGCGTTGGCAATTGAGACCATCGAAGACGTCAGGAACTCCATGCAGGGTCCCAATCTGGATGAAACCATACACGGATTTTACTTACGCTTTCTTTTTGGCGGGGCGGGCAAGGATGAAAAAGTCCTAACCGACTATCGTCACAAGCTGGAAGAACACATCGAAGAAAACCCAACGTACGCCGATTTGAGAAATTCTTTGGGATTGGTTTACCTGATTCAGTGCCGGAACTTATTCTTGAAAGCCATGGCGGAGTTTAAAAAAGCATACGAAATAAACCCCGAATACAAATCCGCATATAAGAATTTTCGACTTGTTCAGAATGATGGTCGGGAGTTTCTTAATTTACTTAGAGCCATTTTGAAGTGATCTTCACAGGGAAAAAGTCGCCGCCATGAACATTCTTGTCATTGATGATGAGCCGGCCATTCGTGACGTGATTTTCGAATTTCTGACCATGATGGACCATTCGGTAACAGTTGCAGAAGACGGAGAAGCGGGTCTAAACGAGTTTAAACATTCATTATTTGACCTCGTCATAACCGATTTGATGATGCCAAAGCTCAACGGACTGGAAATGGTTGCACGCATGCGCGCACTTAAGGAAGGTCAGCGTGTGATTCTTCTCTCAGGCTCCGATCTGGACGGTATGAACTTCCCCACTAACCGCACAACAAAACAGCTTAGCAAGCCTTTTTCGTTCGATCGCTTAATGGAAACCATACAAAGTTTCGACAAGGATCCAGCCGGTACGTCGAAGCCCTAACAGACCGTCAATCAGTCGCTTTTTTCACCAGTAACAAGACTTCTTCCGCGTCATCCACCTCCCGCATCT
>JAGQUY010000411.1 GCA_020438245.1 Bacteroidota bacterium | reverse complement strand
GACCACTTTGCGTCCTTGTACGGCGCCGATCGTTCGCTATCCGGTTTCTGGAGTTCAACGCCGGCATCCAAGACCTGATCGTACATCCTCAACAGGTTTACGGAATACTTCAGATAGTCCAGGGTGTACTCATAGTCTGCTCGCTTCTTCATTTCCGCATAGATTTCGGCGATCGATCCGATGACGTGTCCGTACTTGAGCTGCCGATCTTTGTCAGCCATGATATATGCTTGGAGCTCTTCATCGTCTTTCCGGAATTTTTCTACCAGATTCAGACGCCGAAGCCCCTGAATTTTTCCCCTGTAATTCTTTTTCACATTGGCCAGCCCTTTTATCCTCGAAGCCAGTTGAATCGCTACCGCCCGGTCTTCCCGTCCCAGTGCTTCCATGGTGGCTATTTGCCACTCAAACAGATCGGCAACATACTTCAGTCTGAAGTCCTGTTCGAATTCAATGTATTCAGCCGTCCGATGACGCATGGTTCTCCCGGGATAACCAAGAATAAAAACAAAATCGTTTTCGTCCACTCCTTCATACTGGACCTTGAGGAACCGCTTTGGATTATACGGCACATTGTTCACGCTGTATTCGGCTGCCTCGCCATTTGGAGAAACGTAGGCCCTCATGAAGGAAAAATCGCCTGTGTGGCGCGGCCATATCCAGTTGTCTTCTTCCCCTCCAAATTCCCCGATACTTCGAGGCGGAACATACACGAGGCGGATATCCCGAAGCAGGGTGTAGAGAAACAGCACATATTTCTGTCCGATAACCATTTCACTCACATCGGCGCTTCTTCCGGGCATCTCAGCCTGGGCTCTCGCCGCAATGGCTCTCATCTGCGCAGAAATCGCCCGATTTCGCGCTATGAAGTCCATATCGTCGTTAACCGCCGACAACACTTCTGCAGAAACATCCTTAAACGACTCGGTGATTCGAACCGTATATCCGATGGCGGGAATCTCAAGGTCGCGGCTCTTAGCCAGAAAACCGTCGCGTATATAATCGTGATCAACACTACTGGCGCGTTGAACCGCTCCGAACGCACAATGATGATTCGTGAGTATCAGGCCTTCCGGTGACACGAAGGAACCGGTACAACCTCCGACCATGACCACCGCGTGAGCAAGGCTGGCACTATCCATATTGAAAATCTGCGCAGCATCCAGTTCCAGTCCTTTTTCACGCAGCTTGAGACGAGCAATTTCCGTAATGGGATGCATCCCCTCGTCTGCAAAGAGCGAGACCGGAAACCACAACAAAATACCAAACCATATCTTTTTCATTGATCCAACCTCCGTTGACAATACCTGTTACATGTCGCTGATTCGTTCTTTAAGGAAAAAACGAATTGCCACAACACTGCCTAAAATTCCGAGCAGAATTCCAAAGCCGGCGACGATACCCAGCACTTCATAGTGGAGCACTACACTGTCGAGCACATACCGCCGAACTACGTGGACCAATCCATAGGAGAACCCGCAAGCGAGAGCACCGCCCAGTAAACCCTGCAAAAGTCCTTCCATCACGTACGGCCCGGCAATGAAAGCGTTGGTGGCGCCTACCAGTTTCATGGATTTGATCAGATCGCGATTGCTGTAGATGCTCAGTTTGATGGTATTTGAAACCAGCAGAATAGCCGCCAGGGCCGCCAGAATCCCCAAGCCCAAGCTTACATAGTGATACGTCTCGACGCGTTCATCCAGAATCTCCAAAAGCTCCTTTTGATAGGAGACTTCTTCTATACCGTCCATTTTCTTCAATTCCTGAACAATCGTCTCTACCGCCCCGGCTGTACGAAAATCGGGTTGGACGCTGATCTTGAAAGAAGCCGGTAGAGGATTGCCCCCCACGAGCTTGAAGAGGTCGTCCTCACCCATCATTTGCTTGAGCAGTGCGGCAGCTTCTGCTTTGGATATGAAGCGGATCGAATCCACCCCTTCAATTGCCTTGATATTCTCCCCGATGAACCGGCAGTCGTTGGCATCCAGTGATTTATCCAGAAATGCTTCCAGTTCGACTCGGCTTCGAATGTCTGCAATCACATGGGTGATGTTCGTGGTGATGATGAGAAAAAGGCTGAGGAGACTGAGCGCGATGGCAATAATTGTAATGGCAACCACACTGGAGAGCGTCGCCTTCCGCAGACCGGCAAAACCTTCTTTTATGATATAACCGGGACGCAATGGTCGGGCTAAACCTTGTTCTTTTCGCTTCGCAGGGCCCTTGAGAGGCAGAAAACAAATCCGCCCCAATTCAGGGTCAACACGAGAATCATGACTACAATCGATTCTATGGACATGTATTAACCGTCCTTCTTCAGGATTCGGCTCATAATTTTCTTGTTAAAAAGCATAAACACAATGATGATAAAAAGCCACTGAACAATGCAGGTTCCTACACTGTACACACTCATGGGATTCCACCAGTCGTCCTTCGCAAAATTGGTAATGGCCTGATAGAACCACCAGCTGATCATGGCAACAAATTGAAGGGGTATCAGAACACAAATGACCACAGAAAACCATTTTCCGATCTGAAGATCGGCGCCTTCTCCGTTGACAAGCTCTTTCCGGAATTTTTCCGCACCGTACTTGATGACGGCGAAAGCGACAAATATACCGCTCAACATGAGTCCCACACCCCAAACCCAATCCTGGTTTTCGAAAAACGAAGAATTCAGCGCCGATGGCAGTCCGCAGAGGGTTCCAATGGATCCAACGTATAGAATAGCCCTCGAGCGCGCCAGTCCGGTGTCGATAAGATTTCGGACCGCAAGCTCCAGCATACTTATCAGTGAACTGAACGCTGCCATAAAGAGCGCCAGAAAGAAAAACGCGGCGAAAATTCTTCCGCCGGGCATGGTGCTGAACAACGCCGGCAGCCACTCGAAGGTGAGGCCCGTGCTCGCCCGTCCGGACGACTGCAGAAGTTCGGCGGCATTTGACGGCATGAGAGCAAATACGGTGGCAAAAATAACCATGCCGGCAAGCAGGGATGCCGAGTTGTCTCCAAAACCGACGATGAAAGAATTAAGCCCGATGTCTTCTTTTTGTTTCATGTAGACGGCATACGTCATAATGAGCCCCCAGCCGGCGCCGGTAGACCACGCCGATTGGGTCAGCGCTTCGAGCCAGATTTTATAGTCGGCCAACGCGTCCAAGTCCGGATGGAAGAAAAATTCAAGCCCCTTAAGTGCACCGTCTTCCGTCAAAACCCAGATGATGGAAAAAATAAGGATGGCGAAAATCCCGGGCAGCAGGATCTTGTTGGCCGTTTCCAGCCCGCGCGTAACGCCGCGGTAAATCACAAAACTGGCAAGCGCAAACACGATGACGTGATATACCACCGGCTCAGTCGATTCGACGAACACGCTGAACATATTTTTTGAAGTCTCCGGATTCAACCCGGAGAAGGCCCCCCCGACTGCGAGGAAAAAGTACTTAAGACACCAACCGGTGACCACGGCATAATAGAACATGATCGCGACGGTACAGAACGCCACAAAACCACCCATCCATCCAAACTTGGCTCCAATCAGCGTTCCAAACGCCCCAATGTTGCCCTTGCGCGTGTGTTTACCGATTGCAAATTCTGCAATGAGTAACGGGATGGACCAAGTGAAAAGAAATAGAATCCACACCAGAAGAAATTCTCCGCCGCCATTCTGAGCGGCGATGCGCGGGAAGCGCCAAATGTTGCCCGTTCCGACGGCCATTCCAAGGGCCGCCAAAAGCAAGCCCCAGCGCGAGGAGAATGTTTCTTGTTGATTAGTCATAGCGAAGTATTTGCCGCAAAATTAACAGATCAATGTCCGAATGGATTTCCTTTGAGTTCACCTTTGTCCCACCGTGCCAAATAGTCATCGGTTGTATCGCGAATGACTTTGCCCAGGAAGACCAGCCCGATCAAATTCGGAATTGCCATCAAGGCATTTCCGATGTCGCCGAAGTTCCAGACGATTTGAAGATATTTACCCTGCAATACGGCGCCGAAAAAGACAAAGAGGCAAAATGCGTATCGGTAGAGTTTAACGCTTTTCACGCCCCACAAGTACTTCGCGCCCTGTTCGCCATAGTACGACCATCCGATCAAGGTTGTATACCCGAAAAGAAAGCTGCTTAGACTTACGATCCAACCGCCAAGGTCATGACCTAATCCGACAGCAAATGCCGACTTCGTAAGCTCGGTGCTGGTCAAGCCGGTCGCGTGTGGATGCAGATCAGAATTCAGAATTACAAAGGTAGTCATGCTGCAAACAATAATCGTGTCGATGAACGTTCCCATCATTGCGACAAGTCCCTGCGCACCGGCTTCGTTGCCTTTGGCGGCGGCTGCCGGAATTGAACACGACCCTATTCCGGACTCGTTGGAAAGCGTGCCGCGTGCAATTCCAAATCGGATGGCCTCTTTGACGGTGTGCCCCAGAAAACCGCCTACGATGGCCTCGTTCGTAAGCGCAGATCTCAATACAATTCCGAGAATGGCGGGAACATTGGTCAAATTGGTCAGAATGACGTAAATACCGGCCGCCATGTAAACTACAATCATACCGGGCACAAGGCGTTCCGCCACGATCGCGATTCGCGTCACGCCTCCTATTATGACCACAGCGACCATCAATCCAAGGGCAAGACCGGTGATAATGAAGGGAAATCCAAAATCGCTGTTGAGCGCAAGCGCAATGGAATTCGATTGTGCCATGTTTCCGCTTCCGACGGTTGCCATCAAGATAACAGCGATGGAGAACCACAACGCCAGCACCTTGCCTATCGTCTTATTCTTCAGACCGTCTCTCAGGTAGTACATGGCGCCGCCGCTGTACGTCCCGTCGGCGGTTTTGATACGGTATTTGAGACCCAGCAAGCCTTCGGCGTACTTTGTTGCCATGCCGAACACGGCCGTCATCCACATCC
>JAGQUY010000410.1:4426-6488 GCA_020438245.1 Bacteroidota bacterium | reverse complement strand
AGGTCGCCTGTGGATTGGGACCAGCAGAGGCCTGAGTGAATATCAACGTGAAACCAATACGTTTGTGAATCATCACAGCGTTCCGGGTAGTTCCGATGAACTTGTTGATCCCAATGTGACGAGCCTTGCCGAGGATTCCATGTACTTATGGATTGGCACCGAGAACGGACTGAGCCGAATGAAAAAGTCTGACGGGTCCTTCACATCGTACGGTCAGCGCATTGGACTTACCGATCTATACATCAGCGATGTCATGGTTGATCGTTCCGGTTCGGTATGGATCGGTACCATTTCCGGGGGGCTTCACCAATACAATCCGGAAACCGGTCAAATGAAAAACTTTCGCTTTGATGGTACAGAAAGCAAGCAAAAAAGTGCTGAACGGGTGTTTGACACCTATCAGGATCGGGAACAAAATATATGGGTTTCAACTTCTGGAGGTATTGTCCTTCTTGAGCCATCGAGTGGCAGCTTCGGGCGTTTCCTTCACAGAAGCAGGATTTATGAAGTCTCTCAGGATTCAAGAGGTTTCTATTGGGCGGCTGCACGAGAAGGCCTGTATCGATTCACGGATCCGAAAGAAATCGAACACTTTGAACACTCCCCGATTGAACCTCGCAGTCTCACGGCAACAACGGTCAATTGCATCGTTGAAGACGAAGCCGGTCTTCTGTGGTTTGGAACACAGTACGGTCTCAGTATCTACGATCCTCTCAAGGAAAGATTTGGGCCAATTGCGCCTTCCGGAAAAGGCTTACCCATAAAGGATGCATGGTGCATGTATGAAGATCGAACCGGATTCGTATGGATCGGTTCTTATAATCAAGGCCTCGTCCGATTTGACATGAAGAAGCATCGCTTCGATCATCTGCAGAGCCGTCCGGATCAAAATTGGACCTTGAGCAGCAATCTGGTTCGTACAGTAATCGAAGATGCGAAGAACCAGATATGGATCGGAATGTGGGGCGGAGGGTTGAATCGGGTGGATCCGGTCACCTTGAACGTTTCACGATCTCCGATTCCTGAGTTCTCCGATAAAAATATCCTTGCATTGCTTTCCGATGGCGAGCGGATTTGGATCGGCTCCGACGGAGGCGGACTGTACAAGTATGATATTTCGACGAAGAATCTTTCTCTCCCGTACGGCGCTGGGTTGACAGATGCGGGTGTCACCTGCCTCACGAAAGACGACAAGGGTATTCTTTGGGTCGGAACCCGAAGAGGTCTGAATCGAGTGGATTTGGCGACAGGCCGAATTTCACAATTTTCAACCGACTTGACCGGACCCAGAAACATATCCAACGACTATATACTGTGTGTGACACTGGATCGGGCCGGCCGCGCCTGGATTGGGACTGACAAAGGACTGAACTGCTATGATCCAAGGGCCGAAACGATGCGCGCTTTCTATGAGAGCGACGGCCTTCCAAATGAAACTGTTTATGGTGTTATTGAAGACAACCATGGTGACTTGTGGATTACTACCAATCGAGGGTTGGTCCGCTGCACCTTTAAACCGGAGGATAACAAACCGACATTTCGCGTCTACGACGTAAGCGATGGCCTTCAATCGAACGAATTCAATCAGGCTTCATATCTCCGGACTTCCGCGGGCAAGATTTTGGTCGGAGGTATTCATGGGATCAATGTTTTTCATCCGGACAGCATCCGGGACAGTGATCGTTGGCCTCCGTTAAGGTTTACCGATTTCAAAATCCTCAATGAGACGGTTGACATCGACCACCATCTGGATAAATCCATAACCCTTGCAGATCAAATTAATCTGTATCCTGGCGACAATATTTTTTCTCTTGAGTTTGCCGCACTTGATCTGATCAATCCCGCGCGAATTACCTATGCTTATCGCCTCAGAGGGTTTCAGAAAAACTGGACGCTGGTTGATGCAGATCGCCGGGTTGCCACCTATACAAACCTCGATCCCGGACGATACCTTTTTGAAGTGAAATGCACCAATCGGGACGGTAAATGGAACGAAATGCCCGTTTCCATGATCGTAAATATTATTCCCCCGTTTTGGAAGACGTGGTGGTTTCGAACTTGC
>JAGQUY010000410.1:0-4375 GCA_020438245.1 Bacteroidota bacterium | reverse complement strand
AGTATAAAGAAAAGAAACGACCGCCTTGAAGAGTTGATACGACTGCGAACGGAAGAAATACAAAGAGGTACGAAAGAACTTCAAATGGCGCTGGACGACCTGAGAAAGACACAGACTCAACTGGTACAATCAGAGAAGATGGCTGCACTCGGCCAAATGGTGGCGGGGGTGGCTCACGAAATCAACAACCCCTTGACCTTCATTGAGCCCAATTTGCAATATGTGCAACAAGAGCTTCAGCGTCTGTTGAACGACCTAAATATATCAAACAGGGAAAGAATCGAACGTTCGGTAGAACAAACCCATCAAGCCATGACGGCCGCCCTGAACGGATGTCAGCGCATAAAGACGATCATTGCCAACCTGAAAGGATTTGCACAACCGGGTTCGGAAGGGCTGATCAAAACCGAATTGAACATGACGCTTAATGTTGTCATTGACCTTTTTGCCTATCAATATCCGGAAGTACCCGTGGAAAAACAGTTTGGTGAGCCCGTACTCATTCACTGTTACGGCAGTGAACTCAATCTTGCCATTATGGATATTATGGACAACGCAGCTCTGGCTCTGAAGGATGCTATCGATCAGGGAATGCGCCAACCGAATGAGGTGTGGATAAAAGTCAAAACGGAAACGGCAACTAATCAGGTTCGAGTGTCGATCGAGGACAATGGCGTCGGCATTCCGGAAGACGTGCAAAAGAGTATTTTTGATCCTTTTTTTACAACCCGAACAGTCGGCGCAGGACGAGGACTGGGTTTATCGGAAGTGTATGGTATTGTCCGAAAGCATGAGGGTGAAATCACCTTCACGAGCCGTTCCGGTGTCGGATCGCGATTCGATATTACCCTGCCTGTTTTGAATAAGTCGTGACCATGGGGAAGTGTCAGGTCTTTCTCAAGGAATTGAGACACTAATAGAAAACAGTTCATGATCCTTAAAGAGTCCAATATGCGGATTCATCGAACGTTGGCCTTCGTTTTTATAATGCAGGGTTTACTTACCGCCGGAAGCTTTGCTCGGCAGGAGAAAGATCCGTCTCTTGGAACCTCTGTTCCTACTGTCGACTTCAAGATGGGTCGCATACCGGTGCGGACATGTCAAAGTGATTCTGCATGGTTACCTCTTTCGCACTTTTATCCTCGCGTTTCCGAAGATTCTTTGTTCCATGATTCGCATGATCATGCCTACGCCCAGAACAAAGCAAGCAGTTCACCGAGTGACAACTCCAAGATTTCCCGATGGACCTTGATAGCGGTCGGGACGGCTGTTGTCGTTACAGGTGTGGCCTTGATCTTAAGGCTCACAAGAAAAGACAATCGTTCTTCAGGCATTGGATATCCGGACGATTTTCCAAATCCGCCGGGAAACTGACTACGATGATACGATCGTTGAGTCAAAAAATGTTCGTGTTGGCCATCTTGACGGACGGTCTGTTAGCACAACTGCCGGTTATCACCGGCGTCGGTGGCAGCCTGACGACCGGTCAAAATGGTGCCGTGAGAGCAACCGTGAGCGGATCAAATCTTACCGTCACCCTGCGCTACGGAAAGGGATCCCAGACGGTTGATGAAGGTTACGACGCGGGCATGTCCTTTGTGGCTTTCGGTGCATGGGATGCTCAAATCCCGGCATCGGCGGTGACGCATGAGGGGACGTGGGCAAGAGTGAAAGCGGAAAACTCCAGCGGTGCGGTATATTTTCCCTCAGAGAGCGGATTCATCTTCTTGTCTGTTGTAATGAATGAGAAAGATTTTGACACAATTCGCGCAAAAGGAGCGTACGCAGGTGGGTTGCCGTCCTATATCTATATACTGGTCAGTCTGCCGACGGGCGGTATACTTGAGCTCCCTCCTCTGCTAGGATCCCAAGGCAAGGGTCAGGAAGGGCCGACCGGGTGGCGACTCCTCTCCTATACAGGATCCTATGTGGATGCGTCCGTTTTGCAGGGCGGGAAAGCTTACTTTTTTAGAAACGATACGAAGAAAGATCCTTTGGCCAAACTTGAATCTGGCACCTTCATTGGAGGCGACGTGCTGGCTCAAATCACACTCCCGGCGTTTCAATGGAGTTTGGTGCCGTGGCCGCGCACGCTGCCTGCAACTCTCTCGCTCGATCATTCGAAAGTCGGGTCGTTATGGGAATTGGGAGAAAGCGGGTGGGTTAAGACGAATCGCGTAAAACCCTTTGGAGCTTATGCCATATACAATAAGTCGGCTTCTGCATTATCGTTCAAAGAGGTTATTGCATCATCTACTGCGAAATCATCCGTGATATGGTCCGTCCAGCTAAAGGTGACTTCTGGCGCTCATGAAGACCAAGACAACGAAGTCGGTGTCTGCGATGCGCTTGAGGTTAAACAGCATGAAGATCCTGAACCGGCAGGTCCGGCAGATCCACTTCGTTTGTATTTTAGCGATGGGGTGTCAGATTTACCTAAAGCGTCAGTCTACCAACCCTCCGGTAGCTCCGTCTATCAATGGCCATTTACCGTTGTTTCAAAGCATGTCGATTCAGATGCGCGGTTGATTGTGACAAAAAACGGGGTCCCCCCATCGTATGTGAGTTGTATCGTAGACATCGACAATCAATCCGTTTTCCTTGATGCAGCCGAGATCCAATGCCGCCTTGTGGGCAACAACCGGTTTCTGCTTGTAGTCGGAAGTTCTGATCAGGTGAATGAAATCATCGATGAAATCAAAAATCGGATGCCGGCTACTTTGATTCTGGGTGATGCGTACCCCAATCCATTCAACCCGATGACCACCATCAGCTTTCAATTGTCAAGGTCGGAGACCGTGACGCTTGATATATATAATACGATGGGTCAAAAGGTGCGAACACTTGCCACAGGTTGGATGGAAACCGGTCACCATCAGACGGTCTGGAACGGTCGGGATGATCGCGGACGGCAAGTCACAAGCGGTATTTACTTTTATCGTCTTATTGCGGGTAGAGCAACGAAAACTAAAAAGGTATTACTTTTGAAATAGGAGTACTTCTATGAACGTCAACATGCGAGGAATAGTGGGCATATTGTGCGTGCTGGGCTTGCTGTACGGGGCTTCAATCAGCTGTCAGACCAATACACCAAAAAACCTGAAGGTTCTCCGGGACCGTGACATGACGGTGGAGGAGGTCAAGGAATATATGAGAAGCTTCACGTTGTCCTTGGGCGTTGAATGTGAGTACTGTCACGACACGGATGACTATGCAAGTGACAAGTTGAAAGAAAAAGAAGCGGCCCGCCAGATGATAAAAATGGTTTACGCGATGAACGATGCCTACTTCAAAAACAGCCGGGAGGAAATCACCTGCTATACCTGTCATAGGGGTCAGGTGGAGACGAAAAGCATACCGCCGGGATTATAGGTGCAGGAGTTCTTTCAACTTTCGTAATTCCTCGCCGGTTAAGTTTCGCCAAATACCGGGCTGAAGGCCATCCAGAGATAGAAACAGAATACGTATTCTTAGCAAGCGCAGCGTAGGATGTCCCACCGCCGCCGTCATACGTCTTATCTGCCGATTACGTCCTTCCGTTAATCCGATTTCCAGCCATGTGGTTGGAATTGTCTTTCGAACGCGAATGGGCGGCACACGCTCAGGGATCGCAGGTTCTCTTGTTAGCACACGAATCGTTGTCGGTCTGGTTGGTTTGCCGTCCAGGGTGATGCCGTTTCGCATCGCCGCAAGGGCTTTTGCAGAGGGACTTCCTTCAACTTGGGCCAGATAAACTTTTTGATGAGCATACGATGGTTCGGTAAGTCGATGTTTCAACTTTCCGTCATCGGTGAGCAGCAAGAGTCCTTCGCTGTCCTTGTCAAGTCGTCCCACAGAGTAGATGTTTTTGGGAAGATCAAAAAAGGATAACGTTTCATGGCGAGGCTCGCCGGAGAATTGACTGAGTACATGATATGGTTTGTAAAAAAGTACGTATCGCAAAACGATTATTTGACAGTCAACTCGGGAGTATTGGATTGTTCAACCTCGGTACGTCTTTTCCAAAAGTAGTAGGCAACTGCACTGGAAACTACGGCCAATGCGATTCCAAACTCGCCGGTAAAGTAGCGGGTCGTACCTGTATCAACCGTAATCCGGTCGAAAACGGCTTGGACAAAAAGATTGTGGCTGGCATGAAGAATGACGCCGGTCCAGAGACTGCCTGACTTAATCCTCAGCCATGCAAACGGAAAACTTGCGGCAAAGACCAGCAAGGTGAAGCACGCCATGCTGTACCATGTTGGGGCTCCGGAATTGTAGTCTGAAAATAGGAGAAGTGGGTAGTGGTAAATGGACCAGATCGCACCGCTGATCAAAGCCGTTTTGGAAAACGAAGTGATTCTTGCCAAATGCGGAACCAGGAAGCCACGCCAGC
>JAGQUY010000409.1 GCA_020438245.1 Bacteroidota bacterium | reverse complement strand
CGGAGTGGGTTATAATGCAAGTGTTTTGTCGCCTCTCTCGTAACCCCTATTTTCAGCGATATAAGCAACCTTCTGCCCAATTCTGCACAAAAGAAAAAGCCAACTCACGTGGAATCGGCTAATGTGGGCGCTCATGGATTCGAACCAAGGACCTTCTCGGTGTAAGCGAGACGCTCTAAACCAACTGAGCTAAGCGCCCAAAATCGGGGCTAATATATATGGCCGACCTACAAGATGCAAATCAAATCCTGGATTTGATTTCCTGTATCTCCCGAACCAAGTTCAGTGTCGCTTGTTTTGCAGCATCCGCAAAATCAGGGCCGGAAGAGGCGTATAAAATGGAACGGGATGAGTTGATAAGAGCATCGACATATTGACCGTTAAAGTTTAACATTACCGCTGATTCAAGATTTCCGCCTTGAGCCCCTATTCCTGGAATTAAGAACGGCATTTTGCCGGCCGCCATCCTGATTGAACGCATATCAACATCCTTTGTCGCTCCCACAACCAATCCGATGTTATCATGCTTGTTCCATTCAAGCGCCTTCCGAACCACATGCTCATAGACAAAACCTGTATCGGTCGAAATCTGTTGAATGTCCACAGATCCTGCGTTGGATGTCAAACCAAGAACAAAAGCACCAAACTGGGGATCCTCAACGAAAGGCAGAACGCTGTCGCGACCCATATAGGGGTTTATAGTAACTGCGTCTGCCCCCAATTCACGGAAAATCGAATGGGCATACATTTTAGACGTATTGCCTATGTCACCCCGCTTGGCGTCTGCAATAATCAAAGCCTGCGGAGAAACCTTGCGAATGTACCCAATCGTTTCAAACAGCACAGACCAGCCTTCTCGGCCAAGCGCTTCATAAAAGGCAAAATTGGGCTTGTAGGCACCGATAAGATCATATGTTGCATCAACGATGGCTTTATTGAATTGAAGAAGACCCTCCGGGTCTTTTTGGATAGATGAAGGAAGTTTTTCAACAACCGAATCAAGGCCTACGCAGACACAACTCCGCAACAAAGCCATTTCGAGCTTCTCTGCAAATCTCATAGACGTCAACTGGGTCCTTTTTCTTTTCCCGAAGACCCCTGACTTGCATTCAGAAGAATGTCTTTCTCCTCCTGTGTCAATCGGTCATAGCCGATCTCGTTGATTTTATCGAGGATCTCGTCTATTCGATTTTTTGATTCAGACGGTTTAGGCCGGGGCGCACGATTTTCGACGCTTGGACGGGCGGGCATCTGCAAGCGTCGAAGTTTGAAGAGCAGCGTTTCTTTCTTTAAGTAGAGATAACCAAAAACCATGCCGCCAAGGTGTGCAAAATGAGCTATACCGTCGTTTCCAGGTCTCGCGATGTTCATGAAAGTAATTACGCCATAAATCAAGACCATATATTTGGCCTTGATCGGGAAAAGCAAACTCATCAATATGATCTGATCCGGAAACGTCATGCCGAAAGCCAACAAGATTCCAAAAACCGCTCCGGAAGCACCTATAACGACACCCTTCGAAAAAAACAGAAAGGTCAATCCTGCGCCGATTCCACAGATAAAATAATACTTTACAAATTCCCGGCTTCCCCAGGCCATTTCAAGTTCCCGTCCGAACATCCACAATGCCAACATATTGAACAGGATATGCCACATGTCTCCGTGCAGGAACATATACGTCGCCAACTGCCAGATCTCTCCCTTCCATACCTGGGAGGATAGCGCCAAATGTTGATAAATGATCGCTTCTCCGAACAAAGCACCTACGACGAACTGCAAGAGGTAAGCTCCAAAATTGGCAATCAGCAAAAGCTTAACGGCCGGGTAGTCGCCGCCAAGAAAACCGTAGCCTTGATATCTTGAATAATAACGCATTCGTTCCCTATCTGGTATAGACTTGCAAGTACAACGGATTGACTGAAAAACAAAATATGAAGATTGC
>JAGQUY010000408.1 GCA_020438245.1 Bacteroidota bacterium | reverse complement strand
CGTGGAATTCTCTGCGGTTACACTCTTGTCATTCTTCAAGCCGGCCTGTGCTTCTATCTCCAATGCGGCGGCGCTCATGACGTCTTCGCTAACAAAAATCGGCGCCCCGACACGAATGGCGATGGCAATCGCATCAGAAGGCCGACTATCGATCGTCTGGTCGCCAACTGAGTTACTGCTCAAGTGAATCGATGCAAAAAAAGTATTCTTATTCAATTCCGTTATAACCACTTTACGTACTTCCGCGTCGAGAGCTTCGAGAATCTGTACCGCCAAATCATGGGTAAACGGCCTAAAAGGTTTGATGCCTTGTAATTCCAACGCAATAGCGTGGGCCTCGGGCGCACCGATAACCACCGGCAAAACACGACTCTTCTCCACATTGGATTCGGCGAGTTGCAGGATATATCCGTTACTCTGTTCGTCCTCGATAATCCATTTTATTTCAACGGGGATGTCCATCATGACTCTCTTTTACTTGATCAAAAGTACGTAAGGACTCCTGTAAAATCAAATGATTTCCTATGGCTTGGATTCGCCCGAGGATTTGGACTTTGGGATGAAAATTTTTGGTTTCTTTCCGGATGGAGCGTCCGGCTTGACAAGTGGAACGCCTCCTTTTGGGACAAAAGCCTTTGGTGTTTTCCTCGACGCATCCGCTTCTACCACCGGTTTCTCTTCCCAATAGTACCCATTACCGTTGGGGCTCCAGCCGAATAACAGTTTTGCATCGGGCTCCAAAACGCGTCCTTCCTTATCGGTGTCCGGCGGTGTATTCCAAACATCGTGTCGCCAATGAGTATAAATACGCAACCCGGCTTCTTTCCCGGAACTTTGCTCGTCAATAAACCTCAACCTAAAACTGAAGTTCGCCGAACCAACCGTGAGGATACCAAAGCACCAATTTCGGTCTTCAAAAGGTGAACGCAAGATTCCCCGTTTGTCCGAAACCTGCATCCATCCTTTCCCCCTTTCACAATCAAAGGGTAAAATTTTTCTTCCGTCCCTGGTCTCAAGGGGCGCAAATTCCAGCCAAGCCCCTACTCCTGAAGCCTGCGGATTCGAAAAAAGAAACCGACGCGGTTTTTCCGGCTGACCGCAAACACTGCCGATCCAATCGGTTGGATCCATGAGCTATTGTCCCTTGATGATAGGATCGCCGTAAAACGTTATTTCCGGCATTCCGCCAATGATGCCATAGTAGAAACAATAATTGTAAAACTCAATCAAACCTTCCAGCTCCGACTCTCCCAATCTATAGGAAATGTTCTCTTGAAGGTATTTTTTGTAGAACGAAGCATCATGAAGATGGGTCTTGGAATACTCGTCTGCAATTTCCGATACAGCAGCCAGTCCCATATTCCGCGACTCCGCCAACAGCGATAGGTCAGAAAACTGGCACCCCTCCGGTGTGCCCGCCCAAAAAGAATAAACGAAAGGTAGCCCGTCAGTCATATCAGACCATTCGTCTCCCAAATCCAGTTTGCCCTCCACTTGCGGTGCAACTTCCAACGCATAGTCCCCAATTACAAGGGCAGCATCTGCAGCCCGCAGCATTTGGTTCAGATCGGCTTTCAACGATACAAATTCAGCTTCTGTGTTGTATTTTTCGCGGAGAATGATTTTAAGGAGAGCGACAGAGGTTCGGCTGTTGGAATCCACTGCAACACGGCTGATCTTTTCGATGGACTTATTGAAAGCAAGGAGAACACTCGTAACATCTCCGTTTGATACGACTCCCACATCGGGCACAATGCACAAGCGCTTGCGATCTTTGATTCTAGAATATTCGATAGAAGGAATCAGCCCCAGATCGACCTCTCCTCGCTCCAGTTTTTGCGCACAAACATGAGGTGGATCGTAGGTCAGATCGAAGCGGTGAGGAAGGCGGTTGGATTCCAATCCGTAGATAAGCGGCTTGGTATTAAGAAACTCAACAGCGCTTGCTTTGAGTTGCGGATTGTTGTCATTCACAGGCCGGTCGCGGTTACTCCTATGATTCTTGGGTAGGCCCTACGTCGATATCATCCGGCAATTCCATGTCGGGCAACTGTATATCCGCACAAATGGACAACGCCTCTTGAAGTTTTTCTTTGGGTACCATGATTTTCACCTCAGACAGATCTCCAACCCAGACCACATTCACATGATCTTTCTGCGATAAAATGGTTGTCTCTATCCCGGAAGCCTCAAGCTGGTCACTTATGATCTTTGCTTGATGCTCATAATCTACCGTTTTGACAACCGCCCAACCTTCAATAATTTCAGCCATTATTTTCCCGTCAACTGTTTGATCCAATACTCGGCGATTTCACGCCATCTGCGACTCGACTTGGATTTTTCGTAGTACTTCAATGCCTCGGCTGTATTTCCAAATTTCCGATAGGAATCGGCCAGCTCATAGCTGAGAGCCGCTGAAGTTTCCGCATCATTGCTGGACGCCAAGCCCTGCAAACCGTGATCAATGGCTGTTTGATAATCACCTGTGACGTTGTAACAATTGGTCAACTCAAGTTGGGCTTTTGCATTTTTTGAATTTTTTGACACAGCGGCTTCCAAAATACTTATGGATTCCTTCAGCTGACCCAGTCCATCCTTGAGGACTTTTCCTTTCAGATATAGCATGTCATCGTCATCGGGATTTTCTTTTAAATAGACGTCTATGGTCTCAACCGCCTTGTTGTATTCCTTGATGTCAACATACAGATTGGCCTTGTAGTTGATCGCGGTGACTGCCGTGGCTTTATCTCCGTCTTTCATGTTGATCGCAATATCATAGTTTCGCAGAGCACTTTGAAAATCACCAAGTCG
>JAGQUY010000407.1 GCA_020438245.1 Bacteroidota bacterium | reverse complement strand
GGCAGATCTCCGATCTGACACGTGTCGAGCTTCTTCGCGCTGCGCCTTTGATACCCGATCTGCAGTCGATGCTGGATTTGTTTACGCCGGATCGATTGCTTTTGGAACTCAAATCTCACACCGATTGGCGCCGGCTACTTGACTCGATTGGTGCGAATGTGAATCATCCTGAGCGACTTCGTTTTATTTCTTTCGAGAGTGACGCCTTGAAAGACATCAAACGAAGATGGCCAGACGCATACTGCAATTTTATTGCAACCAGCAACGAGTCCAGGTTTGAACCGGTGGCTCGTAGGAAACATGTTGACCTTTGCCGATCGGAAGGATTTGAAGAAATATCCGGGCACTATTTGGTTTTTCCCAAGCGAATTTGTGATGCCGCCTTTGATGCCGGGTTATCCGTGGGACTGGGTATGGTCGACGGAGACTATCCGCTTTCTCGATGTCTACGAAGGGGAGTCCGTCGATTGTACACCAATCGGGTTGCATGGCTGAAAAGTCGAGTGGCACTGTTGTAAAGACTATTCCAGCAAAGAATCGTGATTTGAAAAACGTGCAGATATCCTTTCTACAGATATCCTTTCTAATAGAACAGACCGTGCGGCGGTTATTCCGCACGGTCTGAACAGAGAGGACACGAGGACTAGAACGTTACCCCAAATTTCAGAAGTTCAACATCCAAGATGTATTTGGTTCCATCGATTCCCACGTTATACATCTTGTTTTTTCCGGTGAAATATCGGCCGGCGCTCAGTCCGGCACCCCAGTAAAATCCGCTTTTGGTAAAGACCCGATATCCAATTCCAAACATGGCGCCGACTTTGTTTGTTTTTGTGTTGGTTCTTTCATAGCCGAAGAATCCATCGTTCTCCTGCTCACCCTTTAGGTTGGCAAATCGTGCTCCTCCGCTGAGATAGAATCCATTCTGATGCTCACCCAAAAATCGCCGATAAACAAGGTCTGCAGTGAAGATCCGAGACTCATTATTATTTGATTTCTGATAAAACAACGGAATGGCTACTTCAGCCTTACGGTCGACGTTGAACATCGAAAACGTGCCGCTGAGAACGAGATTTTTTCCCGCACCGCCGAGCAGAAAGTAGGCAGGATTAAACTCCAGCCCGAAGTACTTGCCGACGAGTGGATCTTCATATTTGACCTCTCCATAAATTTTTTGATTCAAATTCATCAGCTGTTTTTGAAGGATCAATACCGAGTCCATTTGATTGTCTTGGGCGAGGATGCTGCTCATCGCAAACATCATCATCAAGCCTGCGAATACTTTTGTTTTCATAATTTCCTCATTGTTTCTGTTTGGTCGGAGTCTTATCAGTCAAATTGCGTGCCGTTTTAGTCAATTGTTGTTTTTGATTGACTTATGCTTTGTTCGCTTGCTATTTACCACTACAGTGTGAAAAAAACATGGATGCCGATGAGTGTTCCTGCTTTAATCAAGAAATAGGCTGCGTATGCGATGCCGTCCAGATGTATTTTTGGTGCGGTCATGT
>JAGQUY010000406.1 GCA_020438245.1 Bacteroidota bacterium | reverse complement strand
GTCAAGTCGGTGCGCAAGAAGCTCAAAGACAAATCCTTTGCCGCGAAGGTGAACCGTGATGACATTATTCAGGGTGCGGCAGAATTGGGCATTGACCTGGATGAACATATTGAGTTTGTTCTCGGTGCGATGAAGACGAATGCTGAAAAGCTTGGTCTGTGAAGCAGTAGTCGCTTAGCGAAAGACCGCCAGGCCCAGCGGAGTACCCGCCCATATTCTGCCGTTGGCGTCGATACCCATTGAGAGAACACGTTGCGAAGGCACAGACGAGTTGGTCACATTGTAGATAGTCCAGTGATTTCCTGACAGCGATGTGACTCCCCCTTCGTACATTCCCATCCACACCCTGTTATTGTTGCTTACCGAAATGGCGGTAACATCGTTCTGAGGCAATGGCGAGTTCAAGGAGTTGTAATTGGTCCAATGTTGCCCGTCGTATTCATCCAAGCCTCCACCTTCGCCGACCCACACCCGTCCGTCCGGACCATGAGTCACATCAAAAATGCTGTTGTTTCTTATGCTGGAATTGGCAGTTGTAAACGTGGTCCATTGGTTTCCTTTTTTTCTGATGACTCCACCGCCAAAAGAAGCGATCCAGAGTTCACCCGGAGTTACAACATCCAGGGCCACAATGGGGCTTGACGGAAGAGGCGCGGACTCGGCAGTGTAAATCAACGTATCGTTCGGCGTTAGCCGCGCGACAGCCGCTCCGGCAGCAAGCCAGACCAGGCTATCTTCAAAAACAATATCGGAAATTACTTTTGAGGTCAACCGGGAGTTGAAGCTGTACAACCGGCTCCATTGCAGGCCGTCGAAAATCATCAGGCCCTCCGTACCGTCACCAAACCAGACACGACCTTTTGAATCTACTTCGACAGTTGTGATATTGTAGGTCATGATGGGTGAGTTGACCGGCGAATACGTAACCGTATCGGTGGCTTCGATACGGATCAGACCCTCATCCGTTGCGAGCCACACAACCTGTTCGGTTATCGCGATATCGTGGATGGCAATACCAAAAAGAGAGGCAGACCACGACGAAGAATGGTTGCTCGACTCACAACCCACCGGGAAGGACAGCAAAGCCCAAAATACGATTCGACCGGTATACTGCATATGCACTCCAAAATTCAAGTATACCGGAAATTCCAAAAAACACCAATACCCCGTGCGGGCCAAATTATTTCAGGCTAAGAGCCCCGGACTCGACGGCCGCATCGAGAAGGCTGGTGACGTCTTCCAGAGTGACGGTGCCATAGTACCATGTTCCGCAGGTAAGCGCCTCCGATCGAACCGCTTTGTAAATATCATAATACGTACGCTTGCCGTCGACGAAGTTGTAGACTTCCTGTCTCATGATGGCATGCAGGGAAGTCTTCGCGCTGGCGTTCCTCCGCTTGTCAAAATAGTCGGCAAGGGATCCGAGGCTGTGCGGGGTCTTTTTGGATGAAGCGTTTTCTGTGGCGGACAGTCTACCGGAAGGTTTTTTGCCTGCTACCTGAACGAAATACTTTTCCAGGGTTACCATCATTTCCTTCTCCACCTTCGTCACTTGAGCGCTGAAGTCCGAAACGATTGCAGTTGCATTGCGATCACCGTCGACAAAGATCCGGCAAGAAGCGAGAGCACGGCGTTCGCGCTGTGCGCCCTGTTCAATAATCATGGCTGCATCTTTCCAGGCGTTTTCCTTGGGTGAGTCAGAGCCGCCTATGGTTTGTAGCGCAACCATCATGTCGTTGGCCATTCTTTTTTGTCCTTGAGCAAATGTTTCCGAGGCAATCGTCGAAACGTCTGAAACGCCCGCTGAACCCAGGTAGCGCGCCATGGTTGCGATGATAAAATTGTTGCGCTTCAGTTCTGTCTGGTCAATTTGCCACAGATCATCGTCGGACGAGTGAATGTACGGATCGTCCCAATTGATCATGGCCACCGAGGGCACTCCGATGACGCCTTCCACAAAACACATGTTGTCCGAGGAGCCGAAGTAGGGAACAAATTCGGCACGGTAGTTCTCACGGCTTCCGCGGGTTGAATAAATACCTCTTGAATGCGGACGGGACCAGGGTCCGGAACGTCCGGCGGCCAAATACGGATTGTTGGTGTGGATAACATACGTCGCGACGCTTTCAAAAATGGCATCGAGATAGGAGGTTGCCGATTGAGGCGCAAATATGAGGTGCTGCTTTCGGTCCCCGGCTGAATATTTTGCGCCCGTCATGTCCTGATGGAGATTGACCAGAAATTTCTTCGGTTCGTCAGGAAAATCGGCAAAGTACCGGTATTCCGAATAAATTTCATCGGTCCACCAAAACCGGATGTCGCGGAGGGGCCGCTGCATTTTTCCCTCGGCAATCAACTTGTTCAACGTTCTCGCCAACTCGAGCAGGTTGGCACATCCGGAACCATCGTCATTGGCGCTTCCTTGTTCCTCCTGCAGATGGGCGGTAAGGACAATCTGCTGATCATGGTACTTGCTGCCCCTGATCCATCCCTCTACGAATCCGGTTTTGCCGGGTTCAGGACCAAACTCCGTATCGACCGTGGCTTTGACAACCGCTCGGCCTCCGGGCGTTTTTTTCCCGGTTGCGAACCAATCTTCGCTGTCCTTTGACAACAGCAACCGTTTCAGATTTTCACCTTGACGCGGAGA
>JAGQUY010000405.1:2303-6501 GCA_020438245.1 Bacteroidota bacterium | reverse complement strand
CGCTCTTGACCACACCGGAAAACTCTATGCCGGAACCGAGAATGGGGTCGCTGTGGGTTCAAAATTGACTTTCCAGAAAAACCTCCCGTGATCAGTCTCTAACTTCAGAAAACTTTTCTTTGACTTCGCCTCGGCCTCCCAAATTCGGTCCTTAAAAAATCTCTTCACGATCGGCGGATTTTTTGTTAACTTGAATCATCCGATATCCAGACGGGAGACGTGGTTTGGACCTGACTGAATACAAAACAAGTTCAACCTTGGTTTACGACGGCAAACTCATGAAGGCGTGGTCCGATGAGGTACGCCTGCCAAATGGGAAAACCGCCGTTCGTGAGTACATCAAACACCCCGGGGCCGTGATCATGCTGCCGCTTTTTGCAAATGGCGATACGATTCTCGTCAAGCAATTCAGGTATCCGGTCGGAAAAACTTTTTTCGAATTACCCGCGGGCAAACTGGACGGTGAGGAGCCTTTGGAACAAGCAGTTCAACGAGAGCTTGCTGAAGAAACAGGTTGGAGCGGCACGCGGCTGACAAGGCTCGCCGAATTCTATCCGTGCATCGGCTACAGCAACGAGAAAATGTGGCTTTACCTGGTCGAAGAACTTCTGGAAGCTTCAGCGCAAACCGATCATGACGAATTTCTCGAGATCCATCGCATGCCCTTTGGCCGTGCCGTTGCGATGGCCCACGGGGGTGAGATCGATGATATGAAAACCGTTGCCGCCCTATTTTTCGGTGAACGGTTTCTCAAATCCAAAACCTAGGAGAGCGCCATGGACCGTCGTTTCGATTCCGACGAAAATGCCTGGGACTCCGAATCATCCGGAGAACCGGAAGAACCGTGGAAGCAAGCCCACGAAACCTGGAAACGAACTTTGGAGAAAAAACGACGTGATCCGGGAACGCCGCCCGTCTGGAACGAGGATCTTTGGGAAGACTTCATGAGGATTGTGGACCGGGACGAGTTAAAGGTAATAGCTTTTTATGAAAAATTCTGGAGCCACTCGGCCCGTGACCGTATGGTGGAAGAGGCCATGGCGATGTATTATGTCCGGGAAGCATTCAAACGAATGGGCGTCGAAGACCCTGCCGGATTTTATTTGGAGCATTATGTAGAACTCGAATTGGAAGATATGGGCATTGCCGAAGAGGGCTCTGAAGGTTTTCTTGATGCCAAAGAACACACGCTGTATGAGATCGCCGCGTACCGCACTTCGAGGGAATTCTTTTCCCAGTGGCGTGCCTACGTCTTCACGCTTCACGACTACAACCGACTGCATAGAAGCGTGGAGTATATCAATCTCCAAAGCGGTCTCGCCTGTAATAAGATCGTGGGCGGCCATGTAATGGGATACCAGCCGTACACCCTGGGAGGGAACATTGCCCAAGCCAAACGCGCTCTCCTATCCGTTCAAAGAGCCATGGCCCATTTAAGAGAGATCCGCAACCACCTGTATATGGATGATGATCAATACGGTCATCTCAGCGAGCTTGCGACCGAAGCCCGGGACGCTATTGCCATCAGGGTGGTGGACCTGCGAAATCATTTTTTTGATCTTTGTTAACTCAAAGGTAAAACGTTTATGAAGTGGTCCTGGAAAATTGGAGAATTTGCCGGCATCGGGGTCTACATCCACGCGACGTTTCTGCTCATCATCGCTTGGGTGATTTTTGTATACTGGCTTCCCACCGGCTCACTCGCTCAGGCTCTTGCGGGGGTGGTTTTTACGCTTTCGATTTTCGGGTGCGTGTTGCTGCACGAATTCGGACATGCGCTCACGGCCAAACGATACGGCATTCGAACCCGGGACATCACCCTTTATCCCATTGGCGGCGTGGCACGACTGGAACGCATGCCCGACGAACCAATCCAGGAGCTGTGGGTGGCGCTTGCGGGACCGGCTGTCAATGTCGGCATCGCGGCGGTTGTATACGTATGGCTGAACTTTACCGGCACCTATCAACCCATCAGTGCATTTGAAATTCTCGAAGGTTCCTTTGCTCAGCGTCTGATGATGGTCAACGTCATATTGGTACTCTTCAATATGCTCCCCGCCTTCCCGATGGATGGCGGGCGAGTACTCCGTGCCATTCTCGCCACGCGCATGGAATACGTTCGCGCCACTCAGATTGCAGCTCATATCGGACAGGGTATGGCTTTTCTATTCGGCTTCTGGGGTCTGGTCGCCAATCCGATGATGCTCTTCGTCGCTTTTTTTGTCTGGATCGGGGCTGCACAGGAAGCCAATATGGTACAGCTCAAAAATTCTCTCGGCAATATTCCGGTCAGCCGTGCCATGATTACCAATTTCGAAACCGTCAGCTCGACGGACACCTTGGCGTATCTGGTCGACCTGATTCTGAAGGGCTCCCAGCATGACTTTCCCGTAGTGGACAACGGACAGGTTTCCGGTGTCGTCACTCGATCCGATCTGATCAATGCCCTTGCCGCACAAGGGGAACGCCAAACCGTCTCCGACATCATGCGCCGTGATTTTCAGGTGATTGAGTCACCGGATATGCTGGAGCTCGCCATGCGCAAACTGCAATCGTGCGATTGCCACACCTTACCCGTACTGCACAACGGACAGTTGGTCGGGCTCGTCACCATGGACAACATTGGCGAATTCCTCATGATTCAATCCGCGATCAGCAAAGCCCATTCCAAATAGCCGCATGCACGAAAAACTCTATCAAACGTATTTCGCGCCCGGTACGCGCGGGCATGAATTCATCAACCGATTCTATCAACGAAACCGGAAACAACTCGCGAGAATGGACTATGCTGAAGCGGACGCTTTTATCAATCAGGTTTTCCTGCGCCTGACTTCTGTCCGCTGGAATGCCATTGAATCTTCTGAGGAGCATTACATCATCAAATCCATTTATTACCAGTGCTGGAACCTCCTGTTTCAGCAAAAACACGCGGCCATGCATCAAGCCCGAGACCTTGACGTTTCCGGTGACGATGGAAGGGATTATCGGATGACCTCGGACCACCCGGACCCGCAGTCGATACTCGAAGGTCGAGATCTATTCGAACAGGTGGTTCTCTTTAAGGCTTCGCTCAAACCGGCGGACGTGCGCATTCTGAACGGCCTTATCGATGATCGTAAACTGACAGAACTCAGCAAAGAAATCGGAATATCGTACAATGCTCTGAGTGTGCGGATCAAACGACTGCGTGAACGACTGGCAAAACACCTTGCTGCCTGCGGATTTGAGGCAAAGACAATCCAACGCCACCTCGGAGCCGAAAAAATATTGTAAGTTTTTTTGAAAGACGGATACCAGACCATATGGAAATCAACAGAGATGTTATTGAAACGTATACAGAAGACCTCATCATGCCCACGGGGCATCTGAATCCCGCAAAAATCTCGATCTACATCAATTTTTATACGACTTTGAGTGATCGGGAAAAATCGTCGGTGGATTCACACTTGGAAGGGTGCCAGGAGTGTCAGAATCTGTATGCGCGGGTTTTTGATGACGAGATGGAGTTCGACCCCGGAGCCGAAGATCTTGAAATGAAAGCCGGAGCGGATGGGATGTTCTCAGGGCCGGGATGGTCGATCAAAGTTAGTACGTCCGGTAAGGAAACCCGAATCCTGTTTCAAACCATTCCCGACAGACTGGTCGGTCAAAAAGCACGGCTGGCAGTGGGTTCCGGAATAGTTCGTGTTGTCAGCCTGACCCGCGGTCTTGAGGTAACCACCGCAAAGATTTCCTCTCCCGAGCGGCTTTCCGTGAGAACCGTTCCTGCAGAAACCAAGAAATCCAGTATGGTATTCCTGCATCTGCCGATGATTCGTTATCTTGCGGCGGCCGTTGTTCTTGGATTGCTCGGTTTCACGCTGTACTCATATTTTCAGAAATCCTCCGTACCAAAAATAACGCAAGAACAATCTTCCGAAAAAAACGTTCAAAAATCGGCTCCTGAATCGCCGGTACCTGCAGATAAGGACACCCTGGAAAAACCCGCTATGAGGCTAACCCCGGGTACCTTGGCGGCAGATCGGTATGCAACGCACGATATTCTGGAATCGTTCATCGACCGGCAATACCGTTCGGAAAAAGCCGCGGAACCGGTTTCGCCCGACAACGGCATCCGACAAAATCCGCCGATCCAGTTCAAGTGGAAATCTTCAAGAGCTGATCTGCCTGTGACCATATCGGTTGTGGATAACCAAAA
>JAGQUY010000405.1:0-2241 GCA_020438245.1 Bacteroidota bacterium | reverse complement strand
GGGTTATACTACTGGTTGATCAAATCAGACGGCGAAACGCTGGCAGTAAGGAAGTTCACCGTAAGATAATCCTCAGCTTTTTGTTCGAGTAAACCACACTTCACCACAGCTTTCCGAAACATACCTAATGGCCAACCTGCCGGAATCTTGTTCGTCCAAAATATGACAAGCATCATTGACTTTTTGAACAGGGGATAGAACTTGACTTAAGCAGAATTATGCATGTCAACATGTGACGTGCGGCTCTTCTGGCTCAATAGGAGTCCAAAACAATGACACGTCCAAGTACAATTGTTGTTGTTCTCTGTTGGATGTCGCTCTGTCCTCTTGGAGGCTGTAACCATTCCAACGAATCTGTTGAACACAACGGATTGAATATCATGGTAAACAAACTTCAATATCTGACTTCTGAGCCTGTCGTCGTAACCCTTACTAATAACAGTCATGAACCCATGATGTTCCAGGCATGTCCACATCATCGTATCCGTGGCATCATTCAAGAGTCTGTTTCCGATAGTTGGCAGACATTCAGTGTGCTTTTGCCGGACACGCTGACCTTATCCCCGTTTCAATCTGTTACGGACACATTTTACTTCAACAAGGAAGGGCGATACTGTGTTTCATTCTCGACTTTTGAAGACAGTGGGATTTTAACCAATGAGTCCTCTGAATTTGTCGTGACAGATCCGGATACTTCGTTTCGGGTCCTTGTACCAGGCAGTGAACATGATTCCGGCGTCTTGGAAATTGTCCTTCAAAACTCATCTGACTCGCTACGATGCTACTCTTTCTGCGGCAGTACTATATTTACAGATTTGTTCCTGCTGGAATGCCACACTTGGGTAAAACATGGCGGGCATGTTTGCTTCGCCAATGTTCTGGTCCAGTGCCAACCGGTTGACTCGACCGAAGTACATCGTATTCGGGTCGAAACGCCGGGTTTCTACCAAGTAGGGTACCTTATCGACTATGATCCTTACGTAGACACATTATCTTGGCCCGGGCACACTATATATTTCCCCAATGACTGCGGGCGGCAGAAAGTCTACTACTCCAATACCTTTCAAGTCAAATAGGTTACATCCAGACTAATCAGACCGCAATCCAGCCTTGGTGTAAACTATTTCCCGATCAACGCAAAAGCACTCCAATCGGCAGGATAGGCTGTTTTTTTGTTCTTGATCATTTCAAGTTTGGTCTGCCGCAGCGCGGCAGGATAGTCCATTCCGGCGAGTTTCCTGCCATAGAAATCCTTCATCATCGCGGCAGAAACCCGGTCATCCACCGGCCAAAGCGAAACGAGCATCCGGCGTGCGCCAGCATATAAAAATCCACGAGCCAATCCCATCAAGCCTTCTCCCCTGGCTACGGTCCCGAAACCGCTTTCACAGGAGCTGAGCGTAACCAAATCTGCATTCAGCTTGAGATTGTACACTTCCGCCGCATACAACATGCCGTCGTCCGTCGAGGAACTGTCCGACTGGAAAGCAACTCCGGAAAGACTCGGGTGTTGAGCATTCACCGACCCGTGACTTGCCAAATGAATCACATTATATCTCAACAGGCCGGCTTTCTTAAAAGCGTTTTCAGACGCCTGCCCGCGAAGAAGTATCTGTGCGGGCTGGTTATGCTCCTTGAACAGCGTTGCGATCGAGGATACCTCCTCTGCCGTGTTGGGTAGAGGATTCCAACGTGATTCGGATCCATCATCAAAAACCGGGGCCACCGCCAACAATCCCAACCCCGTCTCCGCGTGATTCAATTCATCTTTCAAAAATTCAGCCGAATACAAAACGCTCACATCGGCACGTCGGATCAGGTACGGCAGTCTGGAAAAATCGGGATTGTTCACGATCCGAACAGGTTCGGTGAACAGCGCGTCAAACGGCAGGTGGTGAAGCACACCATCGGGAACAATCAGGATGTGCTCTTTACCCGTAAGGTTTGTTTTCCACGGAAAGACGAGAGATTCTGACAATTTTACGGCATTTCTCAAATAGGAAGAAAAGTCCAGTTCCAGCAATGCTTTCCGAAGTCTATGCACGTTCTGCTCCAGACTAAAATCGCGCGGCATTGACCACACGGCGGCGGATGTTTTGGTAATCACGAAGCAGACCCACACGCTGTCACCGGTGAAATATTCCACCCAAAGTGACTCTTCGTCCAACAGACGTTGCACGTCGGAAAGGGCGGTCACGGACGAGGAATACTTCAGTTTGAAATAGCGCGGATTGTCTTTCT
>JAGQUY010000404.1 GCA_020438245.1 Bacteroidota bacterium | reverse complement strand
ACGCTGGAACAGATAGCCTCCATATTCAACACCGGTTGACAGATCTCCATCAAATAAGAACGTCATGACTTCGCCACGTCCGGTCACTTCAACGCGCCATTTATTTTCAGCTGCGTTATAAATTTCCGCCCTTGACTTCGCAATGCCCATTGTGACCCACAAACTGCCGTCGAGTACCCGCCATGTCATAGCTCCCATCGCATCATTGATAAACGTTCCCGTATAGGCTTCCATCGAATGGGGAAGAGGTGCCACCCTGGATAACCGTTTTCTGTACTCTTCTCCAATCTTTTCATGAACCATGGCAACCATCTTAGAAAGATTTGCAAATTGCTTTGAGTATGTCTTATCCACTTCCGGCTTTCCGAGATACGCGTCGTATAAATAGGAAGCAACTACATCGGTCAGTCGGCTGCCCATCGCGGCTTCGTTGACAAGAATAACAACTCCAAGATGGTGAGTGGGCATGAAAGAGACATGGGACATAAAACCCGCATAGGATCCAAACCGATGATAGAGAGTGTCCCCATTGAGAATACCAATGTCCCATCCTGGTGACCAGCCAAAACGCTGTATCGAGCCGAATTTCTTGTCTTGCGATATTTGCATCCTGTGAGATTCGGCAATCAATTTTTCGGGGAAAACCTGTTTTCCATCGATTCTGCCTTGATTCAATTGTGCGACAATCAAGCGTGCAAGATCGGGAGCATTACTGATATGGCCGCCGGCTGCGTGCATGGTCACGTCGGTCTTACCATATGGAAGCAGGCGAAATCCTACGGTATCGATAAGGTGTGGCTGCGCCAGTGCATCGATATCCACGCCCCGCATCGAGGACTTTGTCCGCTGCATGCCGGCAGGATTCAGGACATTGTCACTTACAAATTCCTTCCACGAGTGCCCTGTGGCTTTTTCCATAATCATACCCGCCAAAACGTAACCCGTGTTCGTATAATCGAATGTCTTCGGTTTTACTGAAGAACGCAAAACGGTCAATGCACGCTCCAAGCCGGCAGGATCGATTTCTCCAGAATAGGCAGTCCGCATAGTCAGCGCGTCGTCATTTTCGATACCGTGTGCATGGTTGATCAATTCTCGCACGGTAATGTGATCAACATCTACAGAATCAGAGAAACGGCCAAGATAGTTGGAGATCGGCACATCCATGTCCCACTTGCCTTGACTCGCGCCAATCAGAACGGCCAAAGCAGTCAGTGATTTGGTGGTGGATGCAATGTAAAACGGAGTTTCGGGTTTGACCGGATTATTGCGGAACACATCCGTAACGCCAAATCCCCGCGCATACACAACATGGTCTCCCTGAACCACGGCTACCGACATTCCGGGAACTGCTCCGCTTGAAAACGCACGTTCAAGCATTTGATCAAGGGCTTGGTCGGAAGGCGTTTGCGCGGCCAAAAAAGACGTAAAAACACTGAAGAAACAAAGCCATCGTGTCATGAAATATCTCCTCTTTCCGGTAATAGGGTAGTAGACCGGTGAGCAACCAAAATGTTTCATCAAATTACTGACCCGATTTTGATTGGGTTATCTCTGGACTTTTAAGAAATTTGAGATATATTTGCCCGCATTAGAAGGATTCCGATCAGGAGAAACAAACCCATGAAACGCCGAACGAGCAGGACACCGTTTGAAGTGCGAACCTCCACCATCCATGGAACAGGCGCTTTTGCGACAAGTCAAATTCGCAAAGGGACACGAATCATCGAATACGTCGGTGAGCGTATCTCACATGAAGAAGCCGATCATAGATATATGAACGAATCGAGGAAAGACCATCACACCTTTCTTTTTGCCGTGGATAAGAAGACGTGCATAGATGCGGCGGTTGATGGAAACGATGCCCGCTTTATTAATCACAGTTGTCAGCCAAATTGCGCCGCCTATAATGTCAACGGACGCATTTTTATAGAAGCCATTCGAACGATTGAAGCAGGCACTGAGCTTACCTACGACTATGCCTTTGAAATGGATGAACCGGACACCCCGTCTGTTCGCAAACGGTATGCTTGCCGTTGCGGTTCCATTAAGTGCCGCGGGACCCTTCTCAAAAGACGGCGGAAACGAAAGAATATCGGCGCGCTTCGTTTGCACTAAATCACGGTTTCTGTTGACACTGGAAACGAGAATTGGCGGTTCCACGGCGACCGGATTGGCAATTGGGAAATATTCTGGCCCAATTGAAAGTTATATATCAACAACAACTTAGATCCCAGCATCGGAGTCCAATGATCAAACTCACCCGTGCGGAGTTTTTCCGGATGTTCCTGCCGTTGACTGCATTCTTCGGGCTTATCAAGGTTCAGGCGGGATGTTCGGCTGACAGAAGTGATGAAGGAGTCGTTGACGGCGGAGGTGACGGAGAGCCCGTTCCACAACCAGATTGTCTTAACGCAGGCACCAACGTGGCTATCGCAAGTAATCATGGTCACACGTTGTCTATTTCGAAAGACGATGTCGCCGCAGGATTGTCAAAATCGTATTCGATCCAAGGCAGTGCGGGCCACAACCATACGGTGACACTTGCACCCGCGGATTTCATGAATCTGGCTTCTAATCTGTCGATCAGTGTAACCAGTTCACCTCCGGAAGGAGGCGGACATACACACAAAATCAGCGTTTCCTGCAAACTAGCATGATTCAATCGGTTCGCTTGTATCCGACGTAGCGCCAATCGGATGTCGCTACCGACTGTCCTCAATTTGTTTTATAGTCTTCCGGATCCGTTCCTTTACATTTTCGTTCTCCGACATCTCAAGAGCAGTCCTGTAATTTTTCAGCGCAGGTGATTTTTGTTTCAGGAGCCAATAGGCCTCACCCAAGCTGTCGTATCCGTTGGCTTCCTCTGGAAAGAGCTTGATATTGAGTTTGAAAACCTCAACCGCCATATTCAGCTCTTTTTCTCCGATTAGGTCGTACCCAAAAGCGTTCAGCAACATGGGGCCTTCGACCTGGTAACCATTTTTCTCGACAAACTGCATGAAATGAGTCACGTAATCGACGATTCCGTTCGTTTTGATGTATTGATAGGAAGACCTGCCGAAGGGCTTAACCATAGGATCGCAGTCCATATTGCGGATAATTCTGCTGATGCAGCTCCCAACCTGTTCCGCCGGTTGACCGTTCTCGTCAAAATTGGACAGTACAATAATTGTGTATCGCTGGGAGGGAATCTGGAATACAACACTATTCCAGCCATTTAGTCCGCCGGCCAATGCGGAAATAAAGTTCTTGTCATCTACCATTTCTGACCATTTTGCACCGGGCTTTGGATTATAACGGGAAAACAGCTGGATCTTCATCTCATCTTTAAGCAAAATGTCGGAAAACAACCAAGCCTCGTAGAATTTCAACATGTCGGGGGCAGAAGAGTACATACCTCCGGCAGATGTCGGAATCAGCGTACTTTGCACCCGTTGTTCATTGCGCTTTTCGCCGGATAACGAAATCTCAGTTCCCATAGCTTTGTCTCTCACGCCTTTGGTGTCCGGAAAGACAAACACGGAACGCATCATCCCAAGTGGTTTTAGGATGCGTTCCCGAACGTTTTCCGGGTACGACTTTCCGGTGACCTTTTCAATGATTCCACCCAGAACGACGTAGCCGGAATTCGAATACAACCGATCCGTTCCCGGTTCA
>JAGQUY010000403.1 GCA_020438245.1 Bacteroidota bacterium | reverse complement strand
GCGGATGCACAACATATTGCAGCTGAACTTTCAGGGCGATTCTACCTGGATCGAAAACCCCTTTTTGCAGAAGCCTTACATGTCAACTCTTCTTTCCTGACTGCTGTTGCCAACGACTACGGTTTCGAAGACGTTTTCGCGCGAATGGTGGAAGCGGCCGGACGAAAAGGAGATGTACTTGTCGGCCTTTCAACATCGGGAAATTCTGAAAATATTATTCGAGCTGTTGAAAAGGCAAATCAACTTGGCATGACCACCATTGGATTGACCGGAGAGGGCGGAGGAAAGATGAAATCGATATGCGCCCATTTGATCGACGTCCCGTCCAAAGATACTCCTCGAATCCAAGAGTGCCACATTCTCATTGGCCATATTATCTGTGAGCTTGTTGAAAAATCAATTTTTAAGTCTTGATGCCCAGTCGGCGATGGTCATCACTCTACGATCATGCCAAATAACAAGTCCGACATGAGCATGGCCGGGAAACTCGCGCTGGTCGATACACGGGATCCGGCCGTCGCTTTTCGGCTGTATCATATCGCTCTTTTTGAAAGGGTGCTTAGACAATTATTCAAAGTTGGTGTGAAAGAAATCTTTTTGTGGACCCGTCCCGATTCAAATATCTCTAACCTGCTTCGAAAAGACTTTACGTCCAACTTCAATCTAAATTTGATATTTGCCAACGTTACGCCTGATAACGAAAGCGAATGGCTAGATGGACTGCCGCCAGCAAGAGAACTCATTGGACTGAACGGCAGTGGCGTTTATGACCTCCGTGTCATCGAGCAACTGGCATCCATGAAGGGAAGTTCCTCTATAGAGTTTAGAGCCGAATCTCCTCTGGCGGTTAATGTCCCAACAAACCTACTAATATCATGTACGGGCAATCTGAGCGACCGTTTGAAGCAGTTGAAAGACAGCAACCGTCTCGCAGTGATTGAGTCTTCGTCCATGTCGTCGTATGTCCGTTTTCTGCGTCGTAGAGTTGATGTCCAGCTTACGAAGATACAGGATTCCAAGAAACTTCGAGAACTAGAGGATGAAATGTATGAAAATACATTCAAAGGCACTATGGAGTGGATTGCAGTTTACGGCTACCGAATTCCGGTTCGAGAACTTACAAGGTTGGTTTCTTCAACACAAATATCACCAAATCACATTACGAGCCTTGCCCTCCTGTGTTCCTTTGGAGCGATTCCATTGTTTGCACTTGGACACATTGCTCTTGGCCTGTCGCTGGCCGGGTCTTTTATCATACTTGACAGCTTGGATGGTAAATTGGCACGAATGACCATTCGCTACAGCTCTGCTGCCGACCGTTGGGATCACCTGACCAGCGCACCCACTCGCATGGCATGGTATTTATCGCTCGGGTGGCACCTAAGTAATCATGATCTGGCCAGCCCACTTGGCATCGCCGCTATAGTCTATGGGCTAATGCCAGTGGTTGACAAACTCACCGGCGTTGCCTTTAACGCTCGTTTTGGAAGATCCCCCCTGGACTATACTCCATTGGACGCTGCAGTGCACCTTTACACTGTCAGGAAGAATGACATTGCTTTGATGGCGATTTCGCTCCCCCTTGGGTTGATTACACCCGCTTATCTGCTTTGTTCAGTATGGGCTGCCGCAACATGGTTATGGCATGTAGCCAGATTCGCTTGGTTTGCCCTCTTTGCCCGATCAGGGGCTGACAACGGTAATCGGGATATGCTCGCATGAGACCCGTGCAATAAAACAGAAAAAAGGACACAACTCATGAAAATGATGAATTTGGCCAATACAATCACAATTTCCCGAATCGGTTTGTTATACCTTACAGTTGTCATGATCTACACCCAAGAATCCCCGTGGCTCCTTGTTGCATTGGTCTTGTCTATTATCATAATTATCATGGATGCCGTGGATGGGTTTGTGGCAAGAAGTCGGGGCGAAGTTACGCAATTTGGCGGTGTTCTCGATATTACCGGCGACCGCATTGTGGAGAATGTCTATTGGATAGTATTCGCCGATCTTGATCTCATACCCATGTGGATTCCCATAATAGTTATGTCGAGAGGGTTTCTTACGGATGCTATTCGGAGTCAGGCGCTAACTGAAGGTAAGACGGCTTTCGGCGAAAATACAATGATGACCTCTGACATTGGAAAGTTCTTGGTATCCGGAAGGTTCATGAGGGCTTTTTATGGAATAATCAAAGGCATTACGTTCCCTTATTTGATTCTTGTCTTGCTGGCAAAAGAAAAACATCTTATCGAGGCTGATCTGACTGACTATTTGTGGATTTCAAGTTATACCCGCAGTGGTGGTTTATTTCTCGCTGTATTAACGACAGTCGTTAGTGTAATCCGCGGCATACCCGTGTTAACGGAGGGCAAAGGACTATTCATTAAAGAAAACAACGTCGCTTGAGACTGGCCATTTTTGACATTGATGGCACGATTACATCTCGCTCAATGGAGCGCGTGTTTATTGGATTTCTCATTCGAAACGGTTTACTGACACGATTCAAACTACTGAAATCGGCTTTCCAATACGCCATGAATCAGCCATCCGAACTAAAGCATGGATTTCAGAAAAACAAACTGTACCTGCGAGGGTTTGATGCTCTGATGATAACACAGATGGCGACACTTTGTTTTGAACAGTGCATACGACGACATATTCGAACCAACGTGGCGTCTGAGGTCTCTGTCCGAAAAACAAATGGGTACAAAATATTGCTTTTGAGTGGCTCCCTCAACTGCCTAATTGAACCGATGGTCAGCTTTTTGGGCGCTGATTTTTACATTGGAACCAAGCTGGAAATCCAAAGTAGCACATTGACGGGAATGAGCGTTGGTCCTCATCCCTATGGAAAGGCCAAAAAGAAGCTTGCAGAAAGATTTTGTTTGCAGAATGGATTCAAACTCACCGAGTCTGTTTCATATGGAAACGAGTATCCGGATGCATTCCTCATGAATACAACCGGCGAAGCTGTCGCCGTGTATCCGGACAAACTGCTTAGAGAATGGGCAGAGAAGAGAAACTGGCGAATTATTTGTTGAGCGGTGGTCCTACGGCATGGTAAATTCTATCACGGCGATGAAACGGGTTCTTATAGACGCAAGAAGTCCCGCGTGTAGTCTTAAGCTCTTCGATCTGACTCTTTTGGAAAGAATTCTACGCCAGCTGGACGTGTTGGGCCTTGCGCAGACAGAGGTTCTCCTGGATACTGCAAGAAAACTGGAAGACTTCCTGAAACCGGAATTCAGAAAACACTTCAAGCTGGACGTATTCAGTGCTAAGTCCGCAAGAACTTTGGATGAGGCGATAGAGACCGTTTTCTCCTCCGGCTCTTCTCTCATCATATTGGAGGGTGACGCCGTTTACGATGACCGCGTCTTGGAAGCGCTGATCGACTCGAAAGAAAGCATCAACATAACGTCTGCTGAGACGTCGCCATGGGCTTTGCACTTGACCGTCTCCGCTTGGCGACAAGGTGGACGGACCCTGCAAGGCGTCATGCAACATGGTATTCAGACCATCCACACCTCGACGATGCCATCCTATCTTCGATTTTTGAGGAAATATGTGGAGCCGTCCAGTCATCGAGTCACCCTGCAAACAAATTTGAATGCCATGGAAAATGGGTTGTATGAAAACACGTTCAAATCCGGCATGGAGTTCATCGCAGTTTACGGCTATAGGATACCGGTAAGAGAGATGACCCGCTATTTCGCGAAGACTGCCATAACACCGAACATGATAACCGGTATCGCGACCTTTTGCAAATTGGCTGCCATTCCCTGTTTTTTTGTTGGTTGGCTTATGACGGGGCTCTTGCTTGCCGCATCATTTATCATACTTGATTCGTTGGATGGAAAACTCGCAAGAATGACCTTTCGATTCAGTCGCCTGGCCGATCTTGTCGATCATCGAACGACGCTACCGGCGCGCATCGGTTGGAATCTGGGTATGACGTGGTATTTCGCCCATGGAGACTGGACCGGTTTACCCGCCATCGCCGGACTTGTTGCCACTACGGTCCCGTTTCTTGACGACATCAACTGGGTGGTCATCAAGACAAAATTCCAAAAGTCCCTGTTTGACTTTACCGATCTTGATACATTCGCTCACTTGTTTACGGTGAAAAAACACGATATTTTCCTGATGATTTTAGGGGTTATTCTTGGTGTTCCGCTGCTTACTTTTTACGCGGTTGCAATTTGGACCGTAGCAACGTGGCTATGGCACTCTGCTAGGACTCTTTTTATTTTATTTGTGCTTTCCAAACGTCACCCGGAACTTCTCAAATAGCGGGGTGCACCGTACAAAAACCTGTTTTTTGTGCCGCTTTTTATTGTTAAAATTCCTCGATGTATTTTTTTTGCAACAGAAGTGTGATTTGACGAATGCGTGAAGTGAAATCTGCGGTAGTCCTTGTCGAAGAAAACGCGAATAACGTTCTGAATCTACAGAGGTTATTCGGTGGTGAGACCCTGTTGGGACGGTCCCTTATCGCCTTATCCAAATCTGGCATAGAATCTGCAACCATACTATGTAGAGACGGCGTTCGAGAAACCCTCGAGGATCTGATTTCGAAAGTTAACCCAAGGAGGATCACTCTGTCAATAAAGATTCATGAAACGGACGATACAATTGGTCATGCCCTGGGAAATCTGGCATCGGGATCTTCGGAACCCATTCTCCTTTTTCCTCTGAAATCCATTTTACATCCAAGTATGTTGACGCAACTGACGACCGAGACAAAAAGAACCATACTACCGACTTACGAGAAGGTCCGAGTGGCAGAAGGTGAAATAACAATAGATAGCTCTGTCAACCAGAAGTTCGCCGT
>JAGQUY010000402.1 GCA_020438245.1 Bacteroidota bacterium | reverse complement strand
CGTGAACCTGCTCGACATGGGTACCGAATGGAAAGCAACTTCCTCCGAGGAGGACGAGTTTGAAGGCCGCGATCGCGCAACAGGCAAGGTCAAGTGGACCGGTACGCGAGTTGATCTGGTGTTCGGTTCGAACTCTCAGCTTCGGGCACTTGCCGAAGTGTATGCGCAAGATGACATGCAGAAAAAGTTCCTTCAGGATTTTGTTGCCGCGTGGAATAAGATCATGAATGCCGATCGGTTTGATCTGGCATGAGACGTCGCTGACGTTCATACTCAGGCATGAAATGCCGGCAGGTGAAGAGGACAAATTGGACTCCTTGCCTGCCGGTTCTTTTTGTACTTCCTTTTTTAAGTTTCTTCGGATGATCTTATCGCAGCCAAAACGGAACATACCCAACCAAACGTCCGTAGTATTATATTCAAAACACTAAGAATCGTGCGTCAGTAAATTGGTTCGACGTTTCTGATCAAACGTCGTGATTGCAATTAGACTTCTATTGTTCGGGCGGTCCGGTTTGACAATTGCACTGATGGGGGAAGGTTGAAGATGCGGGTAGCGGCACTTTATGATATTCACGGAAACCTTCCGGCGCTGGAGGCAGTTCTTGAGGAGATGTTTCAGATAGGCGTCGATCAGATTGTCGTCGGTGGCGATGTGGTACCCGGTCCAATGCCGTGTGAAACAATCGACCGTTTGCACAAGCTCGATCTGCCCGTGGCGTACCTGCAAGGCAACGGCGAAGTCGCCGTACTTGCGACTATGTCCGGCGCGCCCACACGGACGTTGCCCAGAGAGGCGCAGATGGCAATCGCATGGACGGGCCGGCAGCTTCGTACTTCAGACCGAGTTCTCTTTGGGGGTTGGCCGAAAACTATCAGATTGGCCATCGCCGGCATCGGCGATGTGTTGTTCTGCCACGCTACGCCGCGTAACGAAGACGAGTGCTTCACCAAGCTGACACCCGAGGCGACCCTTGCACCAATTTTTGACGACCTGGATGTCGCGCTGGTGGTCTGCGGCCATACACACATGCAGTTCGATCGGGCAATTGCCGGCGTTCGGGTTGTCAACGCCGGTAGCGTGGGTATGCCATTCGGTGAAGCGGGTGCGTATTGGCTCTTGCTCGGACCCGACGTGCAGTTTCGTCATACCCGATACGACTTGGGTAAGGCTGTGGACCGAATTCGCGGCACTGCATATCCGCAGGCTGAGAGCTTCGCGACCCGATCGATCCTGAAGCCTCCAACAGAAGCCGAGATGCTCGAGGTATTCGGTAAAGCCGGATTGCAATAGCCCGGCAAACATTTTCAATCCTCATTCAAAAATTAAGGATCATTTCAAAATGAAGATACTTTTCCCAAGCTCTTTAGGATTTCTTGTTCTCTTCTTAAGTACTTCTTTCGCCGATTATCCCCCCAATAAGAATATCAAAAGCCGATATGACGTTTTTTATACAACCGAGAAGGACACTCTTCAAAGTTTGGATGTCTTCTGGAATGAGAACCAGGAGAATTCTCCCATTGTTCTTTTCGTTCACGGTGGTGGATGGTTGAGTGGCGACAAGAAGGCTTACCGCGAAATGGCTTCGACCATGGCCGATCAAGGATTAACAGTCATGCTCGTTAATTATAGACTCTCGCCAAAAGTGAAGTTTCCTGAACATGTTGAAGATGTGGCGGCTTCGATTGCCTGGGCAAAAAACAATGCCAAAGACTATAGCGGAGATCCGCAAAAACTTTACCTCATGGGGCATTCTGCAGGAGCTCAAATGATCACCCTTCTGACTTTCGATCCACACTATTTAGATAAAGTTGATGTCAGCCCGGATGAAATAGCTGGGTTAATAACGATAAGCGGCGTTTTCGAAATCAAAACTCAGAAAGGCGGAGCATCAAAAAAATACCTGGAAATGGTTTTTGGAATGGAAGAAGTGTGGAAAAAGGCCAGTTGTCAGACGTATCTTGACAAAGCAAAAAGCAATTTACCGCCGTTGTTAGTAACATGGGTTGATGATGAGAATGAACTAATAAAAAATGAGAGTATCGGTCTCATCAAAGTTCTGGAAAATGCCGGAGTCGAGTATCGGTCTTATATATTTGAAGGAAATAATCACAATGCTTTTGTCACAGAACTTCAAAATTCTAGTAGTACCTTTTCAAAGGAATTAATGGATTTCATTGCAGTTGCGAGCCCAAGCATCAACAAGAATTAATTTCATCTGCCA
>JAGQUY010000401.1 GCA_020438245.1 Bacteroidota bacterium | reverse complement strand
GGCATTTGCGACATCAAATCCGCCAACTCCTGGCTGATCTGCGGTCGTTCTTTGTGGTGAATTGCAGCGTATTTGTCCAGGAAAAACGCAATCAATAATGGAATGTCCTCCCTACGTTCACGGAGCGGCGGCAGCACAATGGGGACGACATTGATCCGGTAATAGAGATCTTCCCTGAAAACGCCCGCCTTTACATCCTCCAACAGATTTCGATTGGTGGCTGCAATCACGCGGACATCGATCTTGCGCGTGGAGGTTTCGCCAACCCGTCGTATTTCTCCTTCCTGAAGGACGCGGAGCAATTTGGCTTGTAATACCGTGGAGGTATTGCTGATTTCATCAAGAAACAACGTTCCTCCATCCGCCTCCTCGAACAACCCTTTCTTATCGCTGCCCGCGCCGGTAAAGGCACCCTTCTTATATCCAAAAAGCTCGCTTTCCAGCAGATTTTCCGGTAGCGCTCCGCAGTCGACGGCAATAAACTTCTTGTGCCTGCGAATACCATTGTAATGAATGGCTTTGGCTACGAGCTCTTTTCCGGTTCCGCTTTCACCCTGTATCAACACAGTGGCTTCATGGTCTGCCGAATTTTCGATCAGCCGGAAGACATTACGGATCAACTTGCTTTTGCCGACAATATTGTATTTTTGGTATTTCTCCAGGACCTCCGTCTTCAGATCTTCATTCTCGCGGCTCAACGATTCTTTTTCCTGCCTGACTTTTTCGTAGAGCCTTGCGTTTTCGATGGCCACACCGGCCATATTCGAGAACGATTCGAGAAATCGCAGGTGGCGATCCGTAAAATGATGGGTGTCAAACTGCTTGTCCACATATACCGCACCCAGCTTTCGGTCACGGATTCGCAGAGGTACACACATGACCGATCTGATTTGGAAGGCGACGATGCTTTTCCGTGCCTTGAATCGGTCATCTTGGTTAGCGTCCGCGGTGACCAGGGATTGCCCGGCGTCAAAAACCTCCCGAACGATACTCTGACTGATGTGAGTCATGTCGGTGAGGGTTTCCTGGTCCATGTTCCTTGCCACCTTGATCTCGAAGGCATCCCCGGAATCGGAGTGAAGTAAAATCATTCCCCGGTCTGCGCCGGTATGTTCGATGGCGCTGTCCATAATGGCGTCGAACAGCTCGTCGGCATTCAAAATGGAGTTGATATCCTCAACGATGGAATACAGGGTTTGAAAAGAGCGTATATCCGATTCGCGTTCCTCGTCGAAGTAATGCTTGTAATCATCGATGACCCGGCGGTGCAGCGCGGTTGAAATAAAGGCGGTTCTGAAATCGGATCGTTTCAGTCCGGCCTCAACTTGCTTGATTTCCTGATATGCCTTCTCCAAGGAGCGCCCGATTTCCTTTCTCGAACGTTGTGCGCCGGAACTGAGTTCGTACTTGAGGTACCACAACTCGATCGGGTCATATTCGTAATAGGGTGTTTGCTCGAGCAGGTCTCCGGCCCGGTCGACTGCCTTCAGCGCCTCCCCAATTCGACCGATGGCCCGCAGGGCCTTGGCCCACGTAACGAGCGCCAGAATTTGAAGTGAGTTTGATTCTGCGGAAGTTTTTTTCAGCAGGCTCGCCATTGTTGAAACGGAAGATTCGTATTCTTCGAAAGACATCGTCCTGAAGCGACTATGAGTTAGTACTTCCAGCCAGGCCATCTTCACAAAACAACAAAGTTCGTTCGGCGTTGAATTGGTAAGGCTATCCTGCGCGCGGGAAATCAACTGTTCAGCGTCGTCCAGCCTGTTTTGTGCAATCTTGATTTGCGCCAGAGTGGTGTTGTACAAAATCACATCCTCGCGATGCTCCGAAAGCATGGCCTTCTCCAGGGCCTCGGTCAGATGCTGCTCGGCCGGTTTAAGAAGTCCGAGTCTTCCATAGATGATTCCTTTTCGATAAAGCATGGAATGGATGGCTTCCGAATCATCGATTTCGAAGGCGATGTCATAGGCTTTGGCAAATGCGTTTTCCGCCGCCTCAAAACGGTTCTGTCTCAAAAGTGCCAAACCGGTAAACCGGGCATGGCTGAGCTCAAGCTTGCGGTGATGTGTCTTTTTCAAAAGGCCCTCGACCGATCGCAGCCGTTCAAGGGCATCCTCGAATCTTTGTTGCCGGTTCAAGGTCTGTGCACTGTTAATCACGGCTTGCGCCTGGTACTCGATCAAGCCCAGTGCTTCGGCCACAGATTCGATCTCATCAAATTGCATTCTCGCGGAATCCAGATCTTTCAAGGATCCAAAAATCGTGGCGAGGCTATTTCTCGTTTTGATCTGTAGCTCGCCGTCTTTTTCCTGCACGGCCGCTTGGAGGGCCTTTTCATAGTATTGTTTTGCTTGATCCATGTTCTTTTGCAGGTAGCATACTCTGCCAAGCAGCCTGTACACATCGCCCAACCCCTTGTCGTCCCGGCTGGTTCCAATTTCAATTGCCTTTAACAGACTTTGTCGAGCTTCCTCCAGATTTCCAAGTCGTTCATCCAGGTTGGCTTTTCTCGTAAGGTATCGAACTTGAAGAGTGTCTCCAGCCAATTCGGAGAGGTCGTTCAACAGACGCACCTGTTCCTCCCGAAGTCCGAGTTGATCGCAAACTTCTTCCGCTTCAAGAAGTTGTTCAACATATGCCTCTGGATTTGATTTCTTGAGCAGAGGAAGCACCCGGTTATATTTTTCGAGGGCGGAAGAAAGCTGCCAGTTCCGGCGGTCTGTAATAGCGTCTCTCAGCAGGTATGGTACGGCCTTTTCGGGTTGATCGCTGCAGTACCAATGGTGAGCCAATGCGGCGTCGTTCTTTTCGGAGAGGCTCTCGTAATACAGTGCTGCCGCGCGATGTAACTCCAGGAGGCGCGACGGCGGCATGCGGCCCGACACATGGTTCCGTAAAAACTCGTCGCTGACAATCCACCGACCGCCAATCGGATGAACCAGACCCTTTTCAACCAGTCTCCTGAAGGCATTCAGGGGCGGAGAATCTGACAGATGTCGGAAGGCTTCCCATTCAAACTCCGCAGGGAATATGGAAGCCAGGTCCATCGCAACGCGTTCATCTTCAGACAGATTTTCGAGCTTGAAAAGAACAAAATCCCGTATCCCGGACGGGATGGGAGGGGATTGTTTCTCTTCAAAGAAGTACTCTTCATGACGGTAAACGAGCGCGCCATTTTCTGTAAGCATACCCAGCGTGTTTTTAAGGAGAAACGGATTGCCGCGGGTCCAAGAAAACAAATTGGAAGTCAATCCTTCGGGCAGACTCTCCACACGCAGACTCTTTCGAAGGTAGTCGGCTGTTTCCTCCTCGCCGAATGGAGTCAGCCGGATCTCCTCTTCAGGTTCCCACGGCAATTTGGCCGCGTCGGAAAAGGCACAGCAAAGAAAAACGCCCGATTGCGATTGAAGTCGTCTATGCCATTGTGCAAAAAAGGATGCTTCCATCTCCGTCAAATGATCGACGTCGTCGAAGAAAAACATGAGAGGTTGACCTTCCATGCAAATCATGGCAAGATCGATCAATGACGAAAACAACAGCTGCGTGGTTGAAAATGCACCGGACTCCGGATCTTTCAACCATTCCAGTTCCCGATGGAATCGGTCTGGGATAGGTGCGGTGTGCACGGTCAGCAGAGAACGCATGAACCGGGTGCTGTTTTCGAATGCGCCTGAATGGGTAATCGGCAGATAAACCAGTCGATGGCCTTCCAACTCTGCATGCTGTTTCAGCTTCTTCAGCAACGTCGTTTTTCCAAGACCGAGGTCACCTTCCAGGCCGATGAAGACGGCGGGTGTCTTGAAGTTGAGGACATCCTTCATTGACTGCTTGAGGTGGTCGAGTTTTTCCTCCCGATGCAAAAAACTATTGCGGAGATGGATGGTCTTTCGCCGCAGAATTCCCGCTCGATCCAGGTCGTCTTCCATTTCAGACGTGCTTTGATATCGGAGTTTCGGATCTTTTTGCAGGCATTTAACGATCAGATCAACCAGGTTCTTATCCAACCAGGGGTATG
>JAGQUY010000400.1 GCA_020438245.1 Bacteroidota bacterium | reverse complement strand
CAATCTGCCGAAACGCTCCCGCTGGGAAAGCCCCATCCGGATATTTTCTTGAAGACTGCAAGGGCACTCGGTGTCGATCCAGTTCAGTGTTTGGTGTTTGAGGATTCCATGAACGGAGTGATCGCCGCGAAGGCCGCACGCATGAAGTCGGTGTGTGTACCGGCTCCCCATCAATTTTCGGATCCGCGGTTCGCAATTGCTGATCTAAAGCTTGAATCTCTGACGCAGTTTACGGAGGACCACTGGAAGTTCTTCTGTGCATAGCGAGCCGGTTGTATTATTGCTTGCGGTTCCATTTCAGGATCGCTAACTTCGCTTCATTCTTTGCGACTTTCTTATTCGAACACATGGTGGAGCATCTATGACGAAAAAAACGCCAAGTCTATTGTTGTCTCTTATTCCCGTCCTCTTTCTTATCGGCTTGCTGGTTCTTTGCGTCCGGGTTTTTGGCGACGGAGTTTCCGGCGGGCCCAATCAGGTGGCTTTGATGACCGCGGCCATCTTCGCAGCACTCATTGCAATGTGGCAAGGCTGCTCCTGGCAGGAATTGCAGGACAGCATTCTGAAGAACATCAGTGTTGCGATGCAGGCTATTCTGATCCTGCTGATTATCGGCGGATTGATTGGAACATGGATTCTTGGCGGCATTGTGCCTGCCTTGGTCGTTTGGGGTTTGAAAATTTTAACGCCTTCCATTTTTTTGTTTGCCACGTGCTTCGTATGTGCACTGGTTTCCCTTGCGACGGGCAGCAGTTGGTCCACAGCAGGTACCGTAGGCCTGGCGTTGATTGGGATTGGTCACACCATGGGTATACCAATGGGTCTGACAGCAGGGGCCATTATCTCAGGAGCCTATTTTGGTGATAAAATGTCCCCGCTTTCCGATACGACCAACTTGGCGCCTGCCATGGCCGGGACGGATCTGTTTTCCCACGTTCGGCATATGGTTTACACAACCGGCCCGAGTATGATCATTTCCCTGTTGTTGTTTCTCATCATTGGTTTTTGGATGGACGGCGAGAGCTATTCACCGGAAAGAATTAAACAGGTGACCGACGCGATAAACGGGAAGTTCAACACAGCACTCTATATGCTGATTCCTCCAGTCATCGTAATCTGGATGGTAGTTCGGAAAATTCCTGCCATTCCGGCTTTGTTGGCAGGCTGCGGCATGGGCATGCTGTTTGCTGTCTTATTCCAACCTCAGGCTGTATCTGAGTTTGCCGGAGAGCCAAACAACTATGCGCTTGCATCCTTCAAAGCTTCTATTTGGGCTATGGCCAGCGGGTTCAAGGCAAGCACCGGAGTGCCAGAGGTGGATTCGTTATTGTCTCGCGGCGGCATCTATAATATGCTCTCAACCATTTGGCTCATCATGTCTGCCATGATGTTTGGCGGTGTCATGGAAGGCAGCGGAATGCTGATGAAGATTGCGCAGTCGGTTCTCAAGGTGGCCTACACAACAGGGCGCCTGGTTCTGGCGACCATCGGAACGAGTGTATTCATGAATCTCACGGCTTCCGACCAGTACTTGGCCATCGTAATCACCGGACGGATGTACAGGGAGGCCTATCGGGATGCCAAGCTTGATCCTAAAAACCTGAGTCGAGCCCTTGAAGACGCCGGTACCCTTACTTCGGTTTTGGTTCCTTGGAATACCTGCGGTGCATTTATGTCGACCACGCTGGGCGTAGCCACCACCGCGTATCTGCCGTTCTGTTTCCTCAACCTTATCAACCCCTTCGTTTCTATTCTCTATGGGTTTACAGGATGGACAATGGCTCCGCTGGTGGAGGGTGAGGAAGAAAAAAACAGGAACCCGGAGCCATCCGCCGCGTAAGAGAAGTATTTCGAAGTTATGAAGGACGCCTCAAATGCGTTGGATTCCGATACTCCTTGTCGGTAGCTCTCTGTTTGCTCAGACTATTTCTATTGCAAAACTGCCCGACGTAAAGCGGATTTACGAACGCGCCAACGATACTACGTATGTGATCAATTTCTGGGCGACTTGGTGCAGTCCATGCATCGAAGAACTTCCTTATTTTGAAGAGGCGAATCAATTTTTCTCAACAGAGAAGGTTCGAATTGTCTTGGTGAGTGTTGATTTTAGGTCTCAGTTTGAGTCCAAGGTCAAACCATTTGTAATAAAGAGAAAAATGAAGACCGACGTCGTATTACTGGACGAAGCCGACGCCAATAATTATATAGATGCAATCGATCCGTCGTGGAGCGGTGCAATTCCGGCAACGCTCGTAGTTAACAACTACCGTGATCTCAGAATATTCAAGGGAGAGGCGTTCACAAAGGAAGAGTTATTTCGTTTGATCAGATCTACCATCAATTGAAAGGACAACGGATGAAAAAGACCCTAGTCATGCTGTTTTTTGCAACTGCGTTTGCTGTTGCACAGGGATACAAAGTTGGTGACCGCGTGTCCAATTTCACCTTAAAAAATGTAGACGGAAAAATGGTTTCCCTTTCAGACTATCAAACCTCAAAAGGTGTGATTGTCATTTTCACTTGCAATACCTGTCCCTATGCACAAGCATACGAGCAACGCATCATCGACCTGGACAAGAAGTTCAAATCGACAGGGTATCCTGTTGTGGCTATCAATCCAAATGACCCGGACCGCCAGCCCGGCGATTCTTTTGAAGCCATGGTGGAACGGGCGAAAAAATTTGGGTACTCGTTTCCGTATGTACAGGATGAGAGCCAGGCAGTGGCAACCGCTTTCGGAGCTTCCAGGACGCCTCATGTCTATTTGTTGGAACGTAAGGGAAACGTCTTTGAGGTGGCTTACATAGGCGCGATTGATGATAACACAGAGAATGCGGCGGCTGCCAAGAATAGGTTTGTTGAATCTGCTATCCAAGCGCTCGATTCCGGTAAACGCCCGGACGTGACTTCCACCAAAGCAATCGGCTGTACCATCAAGTGGAAGAAGACTTCATAGTCTAAAACCTCATTCTGTTTTTGTTTACGATGGCCGCTCCAAAAAAGCGGCCTATTTTTTTAATTGGCAATTCGCTTGAAATCATAATACCTTTATTCGGTTGTCACAATCTGATATTGCTTTTCCATTCAAAACTACTCACCGGAATCGAAGGGATTCCAGAATCTCAGTTTACACTTAGCAAGGAGGATTTATGAACAGGTACTTAAAAGTCATCAGCCTGTGCTTGGCAGTAGTCGTTGGAAGCACAAGTCTGGCTAGTTGTTACGGAAAGTTCGCTTTAACAAGAAAACTCTATACCTGGAACGGAACATTGGGTAACAAATTTGTCAATACCCTTGTGATGTGGGTGCTTTGGATTGTACCCGTATATGGAATAGCCGGCTTGATTGATATCGTGGCATTGAATACGATAGAGTTTTGGACCGGCTCCAATCCGATGGCCATGAAAGAAGGTCAAGTTGAGAAGCAAAAAGTGGCGTACGAAGGTACCACATATGAATTGACCGCCACCAGAAACAAACTCGAGATTGTTGCGCTGGATGGAGCAAGTGCCGGAATCAAGACGTCGCTTCAGTACAACGAAGAAGACCAGTCTTGGTATGCGAATCACGACGGAATGATGGAAAAAATCGCGCAGATTCATCCGGAAGACGGAACGTATGAACTGATCAATCCGGCAGAAGCGAGATAGATCTAATTCGATTTACGAAAAAGCCGCGCATTACGTGCGGCTTTTTTTATTGTCCTTTTGGCCCCAGCAGATCCTTGAGTGCAGGCTGTAAATCCGGATACCTGAACTCAAAGCCATTCTTCAGAAGTCGGGCAGGGACGGCCTGTTGACCGCCCAACAGGGTCCGTGCAAATTCTCCAACGACAACGTACAAAAGAAACCCCGGAACGGGCGCCCAGGACGGTCTGTTCAAAATCTCGGCAAGTGCCTCTGAAAACGCTTTCATGGTCACCGGATTTGGAGCCGTTGCGTTGAAAGGACCGGAAAGATTACTATTGAGAAGAAATTGCAGGATTCGAACGAGGTCTTCCATGTGAATCCAAGGCATGAATTGCCGCCCTGTGCCGAGCGGCCCACCGACGAACCATTTGAAAGGAGTCGTCATTTTATCCAGTGCGCCGCCGCCATCGCCAAGAACGATACCGATACGAGGCAAAACGACTCGCACACCCAGTTGCTCCGCCTTCAGGGCCTCTTCCTCCCAAGCCAGACAAAGCTTTCCGAGAAAATCATCCGCCGAATCATGAGTCTCTTCCACATCCCCATCCGGAACATTTCCATAGTATCCGACGGCGCTGGCATTGATTAGGACTTTTGGTTTTTTTGAGTTCACCTTCATTGCATCGACAATTGCGCGAGTGGATTCAATGCGGCTGGACCACAGTCGTTCCTTTTGTACGTCATTCCATCGCTTTGCGGCCAACGATTCGCCGGCCAGGTTGATTACCGCATCGGCTTCCCCGATGTAATCCGACCAAGGACCGACGGAACGGGCATCCCACTTCACACAAATGACATTTATATCAAACGAGGCCGACGTTTTCTCTGGATCTCTGGTGAGCAGATAAAGGGTATGGTTTTCCTCCAAAAGACGTTGAATAAGACGTTTGCCGATAAAACCACTGGCGCCGGCCAATACAATTCTCATACGAGCTCCGATTTAGTCTTTGAGAATACCCAATTTTCAAGTGATGCTCAAGGGTTTAGCAATTGCTTTTCGGTCTGGTTTCCTTTAACATTTGTACATGTTCATGATCGATAAATTTCCAGTGTTGCTCATGTGCTTGATTTTTAAAGGGCCGGTTGACTTTTCAACGGAGACCACTGTTTTGGGAAGCCATTGCGTGGAACTTCCGTCACAGGAAGGAAGCGACGCTCCCTCCGTATGCGAAGGTTTGGGCCAATTCAAAATTTACCGATACTATAATTATTATGGAGGAATGATTCTTCGCGTGCAGGATGAAGGCTATGAGGTGACCATGCTGCCCGAAGAATGTGGAGACAATCAGGTATATGGCACCACCGCTTTGTGGCGGTTGGCAAACGGCGTACCCTATGCGGTCGTTGTTCAGGTAACCTGTTTCACGTCGAACGATCAATCTGCTTTTGAGGATATAGCCGGCAGTTTCTATGTTGTTCGTGGTCTGACATCCACTCCCGGTATTGCCATGGATGTTCCGATTTCAGCGCAGACGTCCATGGATATGATCTTTAGCAAGACCGACGCTGCGTATTTACAATCGATCAAGGAGTAATCATGAGACTGCTATTGATCAGCAATTCAACAAATTTTGGTGAAGGGTACCTCGATCACTGCGCAGCTGAAATACAGGATTTTCTCGGAGACGTTCGTTCAGTTGTCTTTGTTCCTTATGCACTGCATGACGTGGATGGCTATGTGTCCAAAACCCGGTCGCGATACCGACAAATGGGTTTGACGGTGACAGGGGTGCAGGAAGGCGGCAATCCGGTAAAAACACTTGAGCGAGCAGATGCTGTTCATATTGGGGGCGGCAATACCTTTCGGCTGTTGAAGAGGCTGTATGATGAAAAGTTGGTTGAAGTAATTCGACATCGGGTGCAGGCCGGGATGCCGTATATTGGTGCCAGTGCCGGAACTAATGTTGCTACCCTGTCCATTCGAACGACGAATGATATGCCGATCGTTTATCCGCCGA
>JAGQUY010000399.1 GCA_020438245.1 Bacteroidota bacterium | reverse complement strand
CCGTCAATGTGCAGGCGATGGTCTTTGGCAACATGGGTGATACGTCGGCTACAGGAGTCGCTTTTACAAGGAATCCCGCTACCGGAGAAAACGTTTTTTACGGGGAATGGCTCGTCAATGCGCAGGGAGAGGACGTTGTTGCAGGAATTAGAACTCCAAATCCATTGAACGAAGCGGCAAAAAACGAACAGAATAAACACCTGCCGTCCTTGGAGACGGCCATGCCCAAGGCCTATCACGATTTGGTGAAGATAAGAAAAACGCTTGAGCATCACTTTCATGATATGCAGGATATTGAATTCACGGTTCAGGAAGGCAAGCTTTGGATGCTGCAATGCCGCATCGGCAAGCGCAACGGTCCGGCCGCGGTACGTATGGCGGTGGAGATGTTCAAAGAAAAACTGATATCCCGGGAAGAAGCCATTCAGCGCGTGACGCCTTCGCAGCTCGATGAACTGTTGCATCCGATTGTCGATCCTGCAGCTGAGGCAGCCGCAAAGATTTTGGTAAAAGGACTGCCCGCCGGGCCGGGAGGCGCTTCAGGACAGGTAGTATTTTCAGCGGCGGATGCGGTTGAATGGGCCAAGAAAGGCAAACGAGTAATTCTGGTTCGCGAAGAAACCAATCCTGAAGATGTGGAAGGCATGCGTGCGGCAGAGGCCATCCTCACCGCTCGCGGAGGAATGACCAGTCATGCGGCGCTGGTTGCGCGCGGATGGGGCAAATGCTGCATTGTCGGCGCCGGGGATTTGGAGATCGATGCGGCCACGAGGCAGTTCAGCGTTAATGGCGACATGGTCAAGGAAGGCGAATGGCTGACGCTGAACGGATCTGCCGGGCATGTTTATACGGGCGAACTTGGCATGATCAAGAGCGCGGCCGATAATCCGTTCTTTCAACAGCTGCTTGAACTTGCCGATCAGGTTAAAGTCCTCAAGGTGCGCACCAACGCCGACACACCGGAAGACGCCAGCCGTGCACGACGGTACGGCGCGGAGGGGATCGGCCTGTTTAGAACCGAACACATGTTTTACGGTCAGGGTTCAGAGCAACCGCTGTTCCTGCTGCGTAAAATGATCGCCAGCAAGACGCTGGAAGAACGCAAGCGAGCACTGGACGAACTGTTCCCGTTTGTGAAGAACGACATCAAGGGTACACTGGAAGCGATGAACGGCTACCCGGTGACGATTCGTACGTTGGATCCGCCATTGCACGAGTTTATGCCGAGAAGCGAAGCGGAACAGAACAAGCTGGCTCATGCGCTCGGTATCTCAATGGACGAATTCAAGAATCGGGCGGAGAATCTGTATGAAACCAACCCCATGATGGGGCATCGGGGTGTGCGTCTTGGCGTGACGTATCCCGAAGTGTCTGAAATGCAGATTCGTGCGATCTTTGATGCATCCGCCGAGTTGCTCAAGGAAGGCAAGAAACCTTTTCCGGAAATCATGATTCCCGTCGTTGCGGTGGATCAGGAATTCAAGAACCAAAAGAAGCTGGTGGAAAAAATTCACGGTGAAGTTCTTAAACAATCCGGGCTGAAGAAGATTCCCTATTTGGTTGGGACAATGATTGAAATTCCGCGGGCCTGTTTAACCGCCGACAAAATTGCTGAAGAAGCGGAATTTTTCTCCTTTGGCACCAACGATCTTACGCAAATGGGCTTTGGCTTCTCTCGCGATGATATCGGCGGATTTCTGCCGGAATATCTGGAACAGGGAATTCTTCCGAGGGATCCTTTCCAAGTGATCGATCGCGATGCCGTTGGGGTTCTGATGCAAATAGCCTGCGACAAAGGGCGGGAAACTCGTCCGGACATCAAGCTGGGCATTTGCGGAGAACATGGCGGGGAACCCAACTCGGTGGAATTTTGCCATTTGCTGGGACTGGCCTACGTAAGCTGCTCTCCATTCCGAGTGCCCATTGCACGGTTGGCCGCAGCACAGGCCCAAATCCAGTTTCCCGCGAAGGGTCGGAAAAAATAGGTCTCGGCGCAGTCGTCAAATTTCGCCATAATTTTGGGCAGGTACCCGGCTCCAAGGTCGTTCTCTATGATGACCATGGTCATACCCTCGTCTTGGTGAGTGCCTTATATTAACTCATCCAAAGAGGTGTTATGTTCTCATCCGGGCAAAATAGAAGGGTTCTTCAACGAGGAATCGTTCTATCCCAGAACCTGCAACGGATTCTCCACACGCTCTTTCCATCGGAACGGTCACGAACGACGAACTCTGCGTCACCAACCACGATCCAGTCATCGGAGTGGGAACCATGAGGCAACCGGCAAAATCGTCTCTCAAAGGATGCCGGACACCTTCATGGTTTTGGCATGTCCCAACAGTATGTACCCATTCCCTCACGGATATGGGACCTGTCTGCCGACTTCGACGCGGTACTGCCGGCGTTTCTCCGGATGTCTTAACCCGCCGCGAATCCGGAAGCGCCCTTGGAGTGCAATACCGATGCGGTATCTGCAGTCCATTCAATAGGACCTGGCTCGCTCGCTCGTGACATAGTGTATCGGAACAGGTATTCGGTAATAGAAGCCGTCCTCAAGGAGGACGGCTTCTTGTTTATGGATCTTTCTCTGTCAGTTTCTCTCGTTGAAGAAGGAACTGACCATCATCAGGTATCGAAGACGACAATCTCTTTCCTCCGGAAAATGATCCCGATCATTGATTGAAAAAGTTTGTGATTCGTTTCACAAAAAACTGACTTCAATCATTGGTCATCGTTCCGTGTTGCGTTATTTTTTTCACAAGGAAAATGTAAAGAATTTGTAATGATCACGTCGAATTTTCTCTCCTTTTTCAATTTGAAATCGAAAGGATAAACCTCATGAAGAATGCGATAAGATTTTTCGCAATCATGGCGTTGCCCCTGTTCGTGTTCGGATTGCTTTTTATAAGCAGTTGCGAAGGCCCAAGAGGTAAAATGGGTCCTGCGGGCACGGATGGAACCAACGGTACGAATGGTGTAAACGGCACCAATGGAACCAACGGCGTGGACGCCATTGCGTGTTTGGCGCCTTGCCACAACAGCGGCGGAGTTTGGGAACAGTATTATGATTCTCGCCACTTTGTCGAAATCCTGCTGGTTGAAGAGCAGGAGACGTTTACGAACAATACGGGCCGATCCTGTGGAGCCTGTCATTCAAAAGATGCGATTGGAAGCAGACTGGATGGAATGGCCACCAGTGGCGGAACGCTGACCAGTCCTGAACTCGGTCATATCAATTACCTGGTAACTGCGACGTCCAAAGCGGCGGAAGCGGGTTACGACGGGGAAGCCAATTTTGCCCAGATTCGCTGCCTTACCTGCCACGTTGCCAAGACCGATGCCGACAATCATCACAAGAACGTGATGTACACATTGGGTAATCTGCCTCTTCGTGTTTCGACCACGGCCGGGATTTTCATTGAGAAAAGCTCCGCGGCCGGAACGCTCGCCGGAACGCAATTGCCGAACTATGGAACCGGCAACACGTGTTTGGTTTGTCACAAATCTCGTAAGGACGTGACAGATTATATCAACACAACCAACGTCTCCATGTCTTCGACCCATTGGGGTCCGCACGAAGGTCCGGGGGCAGACTTGTACTCCGGCAAAGGCGGCTATGAGTTTTCCGGCAAGACCTACAGCAGTTCGACGCATGTTACGGTAC
>JAGQUY010000398.1 GCA_020438245.1 Bacteroidota bacterium | reverse complement strand
CTTCGTCGTGTTGTCATGAAAACTCGAACGAACAATTTTCTCAGTAGCCAGTTAAAGCCATATTTTCCGGACCTAAGTAACTTTAACAAAAAATCATCAAGACCGTCGATTCTGGAAGTACCCTTGACCGTTCACTCAGCGATTCTTAGGCTACCGAGAATTGCAAGGGTCATGGTCGGATCGGTGAAAGGACTGAGCGCGATTTTATTGGGTCGCGAGAATACCGGTATTTTCTCGCTTCGTCCAAGTCTGCTTCCGTCGAGATCAATGAAACGAGTCGTTGAGCGATATTTGGATTATTGCGATGGTGATGATCAAGTATTTTTGAATTTGATGATGCACAGCAACGAAATCCGACCGGGCGCCAGCCCATCGTGTCAGTCTGAGGGCGAAGCGGACCTATTTGTGAATCAATTGGATGATGTTTTCACCTATCTTCGATCATTGGGTTGCAAGGGTATGACTCTTTCGGAATCGTGGTTTCTTTTGAACGGGCTTGAAATTCCAACCGATCCTAAGACCTATTATACGGCTTCCTTGCAGTTACCTCAGGGTAAAGTGCCTCAGACCATGAATCTCAAGGCCGTCCTCGAGAAATGAATGTCCCGCATGATCTTCTTGGATCTGTTGACAAAAGCGCGATGAAAAGAAGGCTGCTGGTTTTGTCATTCATCGGAATCATTCTTTGCATAGCTGCAATATTAATGGCACTGTTTGGGCAACCGGGCGGTTACGAGAGAGATAATGATCCATTTGAATATGCGTGGCTTGGAGAAAGTCTCGTGGCTGGAAACGGATTGCAATTTCAGGGTACGCCCGATGTAATTCTGCCTCCGGGATTTCCATTTCTTGTTTCTGTGTTTGGGCTCTTGTCGAAGAATTTGGGCGTAGCGGTTAGATTGGCGAGCCTATCGGGTTTCTTGTTATGTCTTCTGGCTTTTTACAAAGCGACGAATGTTATGTTTGGATTATTTATATCTCGTTTGTCGCTGGTTCTTTTTTGTGGGAGCTCGGGAGTACTTATTAATGCAGTGAGCGGGTATGCTGATTCCTTATTTGCCGGTTTAATGTGGTTATTAGTTTGGCTAATCGCGCCAATTCGCAGAAGGAGCATTTTTACCGATGCGTCTTTTGTAACGGTCTGGTGGATGACATTCCTCACCAAACCGGAAGGCTTTCTTGTTGGATTGCTGCTAATCGGTTTTTATCTTATCAATCAGAAAGCACGCCTATTTCGTGGATCAATCATGGCAATCTGTTTTTGTATCCTAATATTCCCATATGTCTATTTTCTTCGGGCGACAACCGGATATTGGCAACTATCTGGCAAATCGTATGCAAACATAGTTCTGGGAGAGCTTGACAGTCCTTATCAAACAGGAGGAGGATTTGTCAATGCCCGATACGATATTATTCCTGCGATCCAAGAGAATCCCACAAACGCTTTGCCGGTGGGAAGTTATATGAATGATCCACGGAATGACCTAGTTACGAGAATTCCTTCCAATGTCATCAATCTGCTGAAAATTTTGGTCAATCAAATTTCGGTTCTTGGTTTGTTGGTTATCCTGATTGGTTTCAAATATTTGCCGTTGTCTTCCAGATGGATGCTTTTGGGTCTCTGCACACCCCTTATCCTGTATTCTGTTTTTTTCTACCAACCCCGCCTCGTTTCGATGTATCATGGAGTTTTCATGATATTGATCGCTTCTGGGCTATTCAATATAAAAGAACGTCTGTCTGACTTTAAACGTTATCCTATCAGTCTGATCGTCTTTCCATCCATAACCGTAGTTATTATTCTCTACTTAATTCGAAGTGCCGTTAAGCTTGCACTACAAGGGGTATAAACTCGATGGATTTCAATTCGCTTAAAGTTGTTGTTACAGGAGCTTCCGGATTCATTGGTAGTCATCTTGCAGAACGGCTGACAATTGAAGGTGCCGATGTGAGATGTTTCGTCAAATACAATTCAAGAAACTCAATAGGCAATTTGGAATATGTCGAGTCTGCCGTCCGGAAAAATTTGAAAATTACTTTTGGCAACGTAGAGGACCCTATTTTGGTAAAACGCCTAATCGATGGCGCTGACATTGTGTTTCATTTGGCCAGCTTGATTGGAATTCCATACTCCTACATTGCAAATTACAGTTATGTTCAAACGAATGTACTCGGTACACTTCATGTTTTGCAGGCGTGTCGAGAACATTCCGTTTCACGACTGGTTCACATTTCCACAAGTGAAGTCTTTGGGTCAGGTCAATATTTTCCAATGGATGAGCTACATCCGTTGAATGCACAATCCCCCTATGCTGCCAGTAAAATTGCGGCAGATAAACTGGTGCAAAGTTTTATTTGTTCGTACGATTTACCCGCCGTGATCATAAGGCCTTTCAATACTTTTGGGCCGCGTCAGTCCTCTCGGGCCATCATTCCAAGCATTGTTAGTCAACTATTCAGAGACGACGAATTGCACGTTGGCACCCTCAGTGCGGTGAGGGACTTCACTTTTGTAGATGATATAGTTTCCGGAATAGTAGCGGCAGGGATTAGAGATCAAATATTGGGAGAAGAAATAAATTTGGGTACTGGACGGGGAGTACAAATAAAGGAGTTGGTTGATAAATGTGTAGAAATTACGGGTTGTCAAAAAAAAGTGCGGCAGACATCTGAACGGCTCCGACCGCCAAAAAGTGAAGTAATGAAATTGATATGTAATGCCACGAAAGCCCGATCTTTACTGGATTGGTCGCCATCTTTCACCGTAGAACGGGGACTAGTTCTAACTGCCTCTTTTATCAAGAATAATCTTTCTTCCTATCAAGACGTGGGCTTTGCCATATAGTCCCATGAGCACCTTAAACTCTGCGCAAGAAGGTCACAACAAACGCCTGTCTTCGATAGCGAAGAACACTTTCATTGTTGGGGTCGGCACGATTTACAACTACATTTTGGTCCCCTTCATAAGTGTTCTGACAACCCGGGTGCTTGGTGCAGAGCTTTACGGTATCTATTCCTTGGCCCAGTCGTGGGGCAGCCTTCTTGCTAATTTCAGCAGTCTGGGCTTTGCCGGCGCGAGCTACAGGTTACTTCCAAAATACCGGGCATTTGGAAAATGGAGTTTTATTAAAGGATCGATTAAACTGGCTGTAGTCGTGGCTTCAATTGTTTCTTTGTCGATTACGCTTTTTCTGTTAATCGCTCCAAATATTTTCTGCGACTTCTTCATAAGTTCTTCCAAAACACCGAGAACTCCGGAATCCATTTCAGTATTACACGGTGCTTTTCGTTTTTATGCCATCTCAATTTTCTTGACCGCTGTCTACCTTGTAACTGTTTCCAGTCTAAATGGTGTTCAAGCCATCAAGGAAAAGGTCTTGGCCAACGCTATTGTGGGTCCAACAGTCAAAGCTTTGACGTTGGTAATGCTGTTGGCCCTTGGCTATGATCTCTATGCGGCATTACTGTCCAATATTTTCCAAGACCTGGCTGTACTTGTGGTCTCCACTCTTTTTCTCGTTAAATTGGTTCCATCGTTGTTGGACAAAAAGGTCCAATCTGAATATGAAAAAGGCCTTATAACCAAGTTTGCTGGCACCCTGTTTGTTGGTCAGATTCTAAACAAGTACACCTTCCAACTTGATGTCCTTCTCCTCGGGTATTTTAGCACCTTGGCTGAAGTTGGCATTTATTCTGTTGCGCTGAGATTACAGCCGCTTGTGTATCTGCCACACTATACGCTGGCCAGTACGTTTGGTCCAATTGTTGGAGAACTGTATGCCAAGGGCATGATCAAGGAGCTTGGATTGCTTTACAAATCCGTCACCAAATGGTCTTTCACGGCCAGTTTGTTGATTTCGTCAGTCATTCTGATTTTTGCTGATGAGATCCTGTCCGTATTTGGTAAGGATTTTTCGAATGGCTTGACCATATTAATTATTCTAAGTGTTGGAAATCTTATTCACGATTTTCTCGGCATAGGTAACAATCTTATACTCATGGCGGGTAAAGTGACAATCAATTTCTATAATTCGGTCCTTGTTGCTATTATTAATGGTGTCTCGTTTTACTTTCTCATCAAACACTATGGTGCATTGGGCGCAGCCGTTGGCAATTTTATTTCAATGACTTCGATCAATTTGATCATTCTCTTCGAGGTATCTGTTATTTTTAAATGTCATCCTTTCCAATGGGGTCTTTTTAAACCACTGGCTGCAATAGCTGTTGCCTCGGCGTTGAGCTTTTTATTAAAGAGCCATATAGAGATTCCTCATTACAAATATACGTTCATATTGTTCGCGTTGATTCATTCATGCGTGTATGTGGCGGCGATTTACATGCTTGGGTTGGATAGTGAGGATCGGCGGATCCTTGAGAAGGTGAAGAGCAGACTATTGAGAAGGAAGAAATAAGTTCGCCATGAATATACTGTTCATATCAGACCACTTCTTACCAAAGATTGCCGGAGGTGAGTTTGTCGTCCACTATTGGGCTGAGGGTCTAGTTCAACGGGGTCATAGAGTAGTCGTTCCGCAGTTGTACTCAATAAGAAATGAAAAACAATATTTCAAAGTTAACTATGAAATTCTGTATTTTCCACACATTCCGTTTATGTACGGCCTTAGTCGACTTGTACAAATGATCAGGATAGCATATGGGCTTAAGCTTGAATTGATTCATGCTAATTTTCTATATCCTGCGGGACACATAGGAGTTCTACTGCAAAGAATGTTTGATATTCCATGCTTGGTTAGCGGGCATGGGGCAGACATTTTAACCTTCCCTCTGCTGAATTATGGCAACACAATGGATCCACATGTTGAGCGTCTAACCAAACTCGTCATCCAAGAAGCCGCTGGATTGACGTATAGCTGCTCAAGTGTTCGGGAGCGATATGTACGCTATGGCGCTCAGCCGAATAAATTGTATCAGCTTTTAAACGGTAGTGCTATGT
>JAGQUY010000397.1:3450-4033 GCA_020438245.1 Bacteroidota bacterium | reverse complement strand
CGGTTTATTTGAAGAAAGAAATGGACGAAGAAGCGCAGTGGAATGCGAAAACAGCTTTAGTCCGTCGAACGGTTTCACCAAAACTGAGGGCGTATCTGGGTAGAGGAATAGCTTGATCGTCGCTCGGCTAGCTTGTGGAAACGACCGACGGGATCAAATTTGACTCCGTGCCCAGGTTGACTGGGAAGAAAATACACCAACAGGAAATAACGTGAATTACCTCCATATTTTCTTTGAGTCCTTCAATGGTTACTGGTCCTACCTGTCTGCTGAAATCCTCTTTTCGTATGACTATAAGCCATGGTATGAAAATTACTTCTACTGGTTGATCTGGTTATCACTGATTGTCTGGGGTTTGGAGATCCTTGATCCCTGGCGAAAAAACCAGCCGATCTTCCGGAAAGATTTTTGGCTGGACGGCTTTTACATGTTTTTCAACTTCTTCCTGTTCTCCCTCATTCTTTACAATGCGCTCTCGAACGTTGCTGTCACGGCGTTTCATGATTTCCTCAGATGGGTCGGAATACAAAACGTAGTAGCGCTGGAAATTTCGTCGTGGCCCCGGTGGACCCAGTTCCTGACC
>JAGQUY010000397.1:0-3383 GCA_020438245.1 Bacteroidota bacterium | reverse complement strand
TTCCACAAGGTCCATCACTCGGTCAAAGAGATGGGATTCTCGGCACATCTGCGATTCCATTGGATGGAAACCGTCGTCTACAAGACGCTGCAGTATATCCCGTTGGCTATGATCGGTTTCGGCATTGATGACTTTTTTGTCGTCCACATGGTTGCGCTTCTCATCGGCCATCTGAATCATGCGAATGTAGGTTGGTCGTATGGTCCGTTGAAGTATCTGCTGAACAATCCGGTGATGCATATCTGGCACCATGCCAAAGCATTTCCCGCGAATCGGCCTTACGGAATGAATTACGGACTATCACTCAGTATCTGGGATTACCTGTTTGACACCGCCTTCATCCCGTCAGACGGACGGGACATCGAACTGGGATTCCCGGGAGATGAAGAATACCCCGCAGACTTCGTTCGCCAAATGGGCCGACCCTTCGCAGAGAATCTACCCTAGAATCGTTTCCAATCAGAGCTGAAATTGTTCGATAATCTCATGAGCAATTTTTACGCTGAACGTGTCAATTCGCTTCAAGCTCGTCATCAAGTCGAGATGGATCGAGCTCGTAGCCAACTCGTCATCTGCGCCTTTCGCAAGACGATCAAACTGCGCCTGTCGAAGTTTGACTTCCATTTCTGAGCTGTCATGCTTGCTCTGAAGAATAACCTTGCTGGCTTCCATGTCTTCGGTCTCCAACGCCGCAAGTATTTTTTCGAGCCGTCCTTTCGCCGCGGTGTAAAACATATCAAAATCTTTCTTTGCGGCCGCCGGAAGACTTTGTTTGTTGTCGGCCAGCTTTTCTGTCAATCCGGCGATGTCTTCACCAATCCGAGAAGCAATATGCCGTAAATCGTCAATCGTTAGAAGGATCCGCATAAGTCGTTTAGACTGCGTGAGACTGATATTTTTCTGCGACAGTCTTGTCAGATATTTCCTGATCTCAAATTCCAAAGTATTGACCCTCAGAAGTTTTGCACGAATGGATGCAAGTTCTTTTTCGTTTTCGATCTTGAAAAGTGTGTTGGTCTCCGCAAACATACGTCTTACAAAATCAATGAGACGGCCCTCCTCAAGCTGTGCCTGCTGCAAAGCAATTTCCGGAGTCTCCAGATAGGCATTGTTGATATATTTTGGCTTCAGATCGTCCGCCTCGGCCTTTTCGGGTATAAGTTTCATGATCAGTCTGGCAAAAGCCGGCACAAAACCGATCAGGATCAACGCCGCCATGATGTTAAACATCATATGGCCGTTCGCAATCTGCCGGGCCACAGAATCCGTGCCCATCCAATCCGTAACACGGACAATCAGGCTCTCGAAAGGAACCAGAAATGGCGTGAAAACCACGACGCCAAAAATACTGAACATCGTGTGTGCCAATGCTGTACGTTTTCCGTTGGTCGACGCACCGAGAGCAGACAACAGGGCTGTAATGCAAGTGCCGACGTTGGCGCCAAAAACCAGCGGCATCGCCGACTGGAGACTCAGCAGCCCTTCCGAAGCCATGACTACGCATAACCCGATTGTCGCGCCGCTGCTCTGAATGACAGCGGTAAAAATCGTCGATGCGAGTATTCCCAACAACGGATTCTGACCGAATTCGATCAGCCATTGCTGGAACGCCGGCATCGATTTGAGCGGCGCAATGGCTGTTGACATGACCGCCATCCCAAAAAAGATAAAACCGAAACCGAGTATGATTTCGCCAAGGTAGATGTAAAATTTTCGTTTGGTCACCATCGTCATGATGAATCCGCCCCCGACCAACAACAGCGCGTAGTCGGAAACATTGAATGCAATCAACTGAACGGTTATAGTTGTGCCGATGTGCGCGCCCATGAGTACGCCGATCGCCTGCTGCAGCGTCATCAAAGCTGAGCTGACCAATCCGACGACCATGACGGAGGTTGCCGAACTGCTTTGGACAATCGCCGTGACTCCAATACCTACAAACAATCCGGCAACCCGATTGCTGGTCAGTGCGCTGAGAATATCCCGCAATCTCGAACCCGCCGCTTTCTGAAGTCCACCGGACCCAAGTCCCATTCCGAAAAGAAAAATTCCGAGTCCACCGAAAAGGCCGATAGCCAGAAACAACCACCACATGGTTCGCTGAGCCCGTACCAGAATAGAGGGAGTATCGCCTGACATTCCATCCGTGTGTGCGATAATCACATAGTCGCCTGCATAACTACCCACCGTAAAAGTCGTTTCGGCTATTCCCGAAGAATCGGTAGCAACGACTCGTTGACCCAATGCCTCGCCTTTCGCTTTCGAAGGCTTGTCGACCACTTCAAAAATAACGTTCACGTTCGCTGCAGGACTCCCATCCTGATTCTTCACAAGAATCCTGATCGGTGCGCCGATCGGTTCATCAGTGAGCCCGACAAAAAGTTTCTGGCCGGGCTTAAAGGAAACGTTGGTCAGGGTGTAAGAATTCTGTGCAGACACCATCGACGGTAGCAGGAACAACAACATCCAAAATCGGCTTTTCATCGTCCACCTCCGCAAAATAAAATCGGGGATCATCCTTTCGGATAACCCCCGGAAAATTTCCCCTTGTTGGAGACTGTTATCATTTCATATTTGATCCACGCAAATGGATATTAATTTCACAAATTGTTTTGGCATTAGCAAGCTGCGTTTTTAAAAAACCGTGGGCACTGACAAAAGCGGAGGCGGCACGATCAAAAAAAAACCGCTCCGAAGAGCGGTTTTCAAAAGGTTCACAGTTCAGGTTAAATCAGGAGACGTTCTGTGAAACAATTTTGGCCAGATCAAACATGGAGACTTGGTTTTTGCCGCCGAACAGGGTCCGCAGCTTGTCATCCGCATTGATCATTCTCTTGTTAATTTTGTCCTGTAATCCATGCTTCTTGATATAGACCCAGATCTTCTTGATCATTTCCGTCCTGGGCGACGGCTGACTTCCGATCACATCGGCCAGCGCGCTGCTGGGAGTCAGTTTGGCCATGAATGCGGCATTGGGTTTACGCGCCGATTTCTTTTTGGCCGGTTTTTTGACCGCTTTTTTCTTGGCGGCTTTCTTGACCGGTTTTTTCTTGGCGGCTTTTTTGGCCGGCTTTTTCTTGGCAGCTTTTTTGGCTGCTTTCTTCTTGGTCGTTTTCTTCTTAGCCATGGTTCCTTCGCGTTGTTTTGTTATGGATGCGTTTCGAGGTAAAACATGCGTTTAAGAAGGGAATCAGTCAAGAGTGAATTTCATAATCTTTCAAATCCCTGAAATTCTGGACGTAGCGCAACCCCCCTGGCCAATCACGATCTTTTAAAGGTCGCGCCGGCATTCTGCTTTTCTGGAGGTGTCGTCAACACCGGATCGATTTGACGCAGATGATGCTTCAAATGGCCTATGTAGTCCCTCATAAAATATTCCAACG
>JAGQUY010000396.1:3091-5478 GCA_020438245.1 Bacteroidota bacterium | reverse complement strand
AACGATCGGCTTGTCAAACTTACCCGATTTTCCGATTTTCTCTTTCGAGGCTTCCGCCGCTTTTTTCTGAGCGTCGTTGCGATAAAAAATGGCGGTGGTGTACTGTTCACCACGGTCGGCAAACTGGCCGCCCGGATCCGTCGGGTTGATCGACATCCAGAAGATGTCGAGCAGTTGGTCGTAGTTTACCTTTTGGGGGTCGTAAATGACTTCAATGCTTTCCCGGTGTCCGGTGGTACCACTGCCAACTTCTTCATACCGGGGATTCACCGTGTGTCCGCCGGTGTACCCCGAAATGGCATCGTACACCCCGTCGATTCTTTCAAAAGGGCCTTCCATACACCAAAAGCATCCTCCTGCAAAAATGGCGGTGTCGGTTACTGCTCCCTCGGGTACGGCTTTTTTTGCCGGTGGGGTTTGGGCTTCTTCGGTTTTTGAAGGGGATTTGGTACAAGAGAAAAACATGAGGAAGGCAAGAACAGCATAGAGCATGGCTTATTTTCCTTATTGGGTTTGGGTTATTCTCATAACGATGCGATCCAATGGATATTCCCTGGCGCTGAATATTCGTCAAATAAGGAATCCGCAAGGAATGGATTGCTGTCCAATGCGTTGAAAGGAATCTATGGATCGGCCTCTTTTATCTCGGATTCGTATTTATCCGATCAAATCCCTTGACCCGCTGGAGCTCGTCGAAACAGAGGTTGGTGTTTATTCGCTCAGGCATGATCGTGAATTCGCCATGGTTGCGAAAGATGGAGGATATGTGAACGGTAAACGTACGGGGCGAGTGAACCAATTGAAGGTCGACTATGATCTTTCCAAACAATGCATCCGACTGGGTGATAGGGTCAATGGATTTACCCGTGAATTCCATCTGGTCGATGAGCGAATTGAATTGGAAAAATACCTGACCGCCTTCTTCGATATGGAGGTCCGCCTGATTCAAAATACGCAAGGCGAGTTGTTGGATATACCGGGCGCGAGCAGTGTGACGATTTTAAGTGAGGCGTCTTTGATATCTCTTCAGAAGGACCTTGGGACTCATGGACTGGAGGACTTGCGATTGCGTTTTCGTTCCAATCTGGAGTTGGCCGGGGCCGAAGCCTTCTGGGAAGAACAGTTTTTTGGAGAGCCCGGTACGGGTATGCGCATACAGGTCGGAGAAGTCGAAATGATCGGCATCAGCCCGCGGGCCCGCTGCAATGTGCCGCCACGGGATCCATTTTCGGGAGAAACGGACAAGACTTTTATTAAATCGATGATGCGGAGCCGCGCCGGATCACTGCCTTCGAACAGTTGCCTGCCGCACTACGGCAACTTTTATCATCTCACGGTGAATACCTATATTCCGGAAACGGAAACAGGAAAAAGACTGAAAGTTGGTGATCCGGTGCGAATCCTCGGTCCGGTGGACTTGACAAGAGGCCAAGGGGGTGTCGGATAATTATTGGTTGCACATACAAATAAAAAGAACTATCTTAAAATATGAAAGACGCCAATCCCTATTGTGGTTGCCTGTATTTTTCGTCGAACGCGCTTGCCAGGACGTTAACCAAATTGGGGGAGGACGCTTTTTCCAGCACTGGATTGTCTCCGTCTCATGCGTTCCTATTGATGGCTGCCCTTCGTACGCCCGGTATCCAGCCCATGGTCTTGAGCAACCAGTTGCTGTTGACTCCTTCCACGATCACCAGGCTTATCGAAAAATTGGAAGCGAGGGGATTGGTGATGCGTAAAACGGAAGGCAAGTCGACCAAGGTATACCCCACGTCGGACGGAAAGAAAATGGAAAAAAGTCTGAAAGATTGCTGGTCCGGTCTATATAGGAAGTATAGCGAGGTGCTCGGGGAAAAAAACTCCAAAGCATTGACCGACGAGATCTATAAAGCAACCGTTACCTTGGACGGCATGTAATTTTCTTATGCGCAAGAAATTTCACCACAATAATACAACCAAAAAAGGGAGATCAGAATGAAAATAGGAGTCATTGGTTCGGGGCAGGTCGCACAGGTGCTCGCCAGCGGATTTATCAAGCATGGACATGAGGTGATGGTCGGAACGCGCGACACGCCCAAGCTCAAAGACTGGCTGGCGAAAGAATCCGGGAAACCCAAGATAGGGAGTATGGAGGATACCGCCAACTTTGGAGAAATTGTTGTCCTTGCAGTAAAGGGAACGGCCGCGGAGGCGCTTGTTAAGACGTTGGCCTCCGGCCTGAAGGGTAAGACCGTGATTGACGTCGTCAATCCGATTGCCGACGTGCCCCCCGTGAATGGCGTTCTGAATTATTTCACCGGTCCGAATGACTCTTTGATGGAACGCCTTCAAAAAATCGCACCCGACGCAAAATTCGTAAAAGCGTTCAGTTGTGTGGGTAATGCCTT
>JAGQUY010000396.1:0-2946 GCA_020438245.1 Bacteroidota bacterium | reverse complement strand
GCGATTGAACCTCTGTGCATTCTTTGGTGTCTCCCGGGCTTCCGCTCCAACCAATGGACTCATGCTCTCAAGCTGTTGAAGATGTAGTTGATGACGCCGAAGATCATCTTGATAACCGGGGCGGGGCGGGGCATCGGATTCGAAACCGCCCGCCAACTCCATGATGAAGGTCATACGGTTCTTTTGGGTGTCCGATCCGGCCGGACCCCGGGTTTTGCCCCGGAGGAACGATGGCTTACACTGAAGCTGGATGTTACACGGCAGCCGGATATCGATGCGGCGGCGGACTTCATACAAAAGAAATTCGGCCGTCTTGATGTCCTAATAAACAACGCCGGTATAGGTATCGGAAATAAGTCTCTTGATCAGGCGGATGTCGAAGAGGTGAAATCGATTTTCGATGTCAATTTCTACGGTCCGATGCGAATGAATATTTCGTGCGTTTCCCTGCTGAAGAAGAGCGACAATGCGCGAATCATCAATGTGTCCAGTCAGATGGGGGCTCTGGCTGAATTGTCCTCCGGATATGCCGGATACCGGCTATCCAAGGCCGGATTGAACGCACAGACGATGCTGTTGGCCAATGAGCTTCGTTCGACAGGGATTCGCGTCGTTTCTGTTTGTCCCGGATGGGTTAAGACGGACATGGGCGGTGCGGGTGCCCCACGCCCTGTCACAGAAGGGGCAGCCGGGATCGTTTGGCTGGCAACGTCAGACAGGATTGAAACAGGTTCATTCTATCATGACCGGGAGGTCATACCGTGGTGAGTCATCGGAAAATTTCTCGGATAAACGGAAATTCATGCTTGGTGCCGGGGATCGGGCTTCAGACTTCCCAGACCACAGTCGATGCCTGAGCGCCCCACTTCTCATAGTTGGCCGAATAGGCCTTTTCGACTTCGTTCCGTTTTATTTTCATCGAAGGAGTGAGCATTCCGTTTTCTACGGTCCATTCATTTTTGACAACTACGATCCGTTCCAAACGCTCCTGTGCATCCAGCGTCGAGTTGATCTCACTCAGAGTGTGTTCGAGCTTTGACTGAACTCTCTCTTTCGGTCTCTTCTTTCCGGATTCGGACAGCACAACAAGAGCAACCGGTTGGGGCAGTCCTGTTCCCACGACGCAAACCTGTTCAATCACGTTGCTGTGGCCTGCAATCTTCATTTCGATTGGAGACGGTGCCACATAATTCCCTTTGGACGTTTTGAAAATATCTTTGACTCTACCGGTTATTTTAAGAAAACCCTCCCTGTCTATCTCGCCGGCATCGCCCGTATGCAGGAAACCGTCGGAAGTAAAGGCCTCTTTGGTTATTCCGGGTTCTTTATAGTAGCCGTCCATCAGCGCTTCATGCCTGATCAAAATCTCGTTGTCATCGCCAAGTTTAACTTCACAATGTGGCAGCGGCTGTCCAACGTATCCAATTTTGATGTGGTTCATCAAGGTTGCGTGTGAATAACAGCAGCTTTCGGTAGCCGCATACGCTTCCTGAATTTTGATCCCGATGGTTTCAAACCACTCCATCAATTCGACAGGAGTCGGCGCGGCGCCCGTCAAAACATTCTTTGCGTCAATGAGTCCCAGTCCTTTTTTGATTTTCTTTTTGATCAGTCCGGAAAGAACCGGAATCTTCAGGAGAATGTCCAACTTGTGCTGCGGCAGTTTGGCAAGAACGCCCTGCTGAAATTTTGTCCAGATTCGATGAACACCCAAGAAAACCGTTGGCCTGGCTTCCGCAAGATTTTTTGGAAAGGTATCGAGCGACTCTGCAAACGAAACCTCACCCCCAACGTATATGCTGCCCATCTCAACCAGAAGCCGTTCGGCAACGTGAGAGAGGGGGAGGTAGGAGAAAAATTTTGAGGTATTGTCTATGTTGAGATGAGGCATTGCGGTGCCGGCTGCAAAAGCAAGATTATGAAATTTATGCATGACACCCTTCGGCACCCCGGTCGTCCCGGACGTATACACGATCGTGGCCAACTCCTTGGGATCCCGTTTGACGTCCTCGGGTATGGGATCCTGTTTTTTGATAAGGTCTTCCCAGTTCTCGTACTCCTTATGGGGATAAAAAGGGAATGAAATGCATTTTACGTCATCCGGCACTCCGGGCTTCATAGGCTGCCAATCATCCAGTTTGCCGACGAACAGGACTTTTGATCCGCTGTGTTCGAGGATTTGTTTGATGCTCTGGGCGGTAAGATTTGGATACATCGGAACGGACACATGACCGGACATCATGATGGCCAGATCGGACAGAATCCAATGGGCGCAATTTTTCGAGATCATCGCGATGTTGCTGTTATTCGGGAGATTCATCGCTTTCAGTACGGCCGCCATGCGTCGGACTTCGTCGCCTGCCTGCTTCCACGTCCAGGTTCTCCAGACACCATTGATCGGTTGTTTAAGGTAGACTTTATCCGGGGTAGTTTTTTCCCAATGATAAAGCATTTCAATCGGCGTTAAGTGGTTCATAGCGCGAATCCGTTATTTGGTGAAATAGCGTTACGTTCTTGAGAATTGCTGTTTTTAGAACAGCCCAAAGCACGAATCAAGACTGGACGAGCATTTCAAACGACCGATACGGCTGCAGGTTGGGCACCATCGCTTGTATTCAAACTATTCTATTCGATGGACGCTCGAGACCTTGTCAGGTCAGCGATGAGATAGTTTAGTTTAATAAAACGATCGGTTTATTCAAGCCTTCTTTTTTTATCGTCCAGTTGGGCCGGTTTGCTCGCATCAAACTGGCGTATTACTCCGTGTCTATCGATGCAGGACGAATTATTCGATTGGGATTGCCAATGTCAGGCTTCCTGCGTACTCTCAATCAGGTGCCGTCGCCGCGACACGGCCGATCAACGCCGTGTCGAAACCAGAAAGAGTAGCATGAAAACCCGAGTCCTCCTCGTTTACCCCGAAATGCCGGTCACGTACGGGAGTTA
>JAGQUY010000395.1 GCA_020438245.1 Bacteroidota bacterium | reverse complement strand
CACTGAGGGCATTCCGCTCGGTGGGAGCCAATGTATTGGGAATACCGATGGATGATCAGGGAATGCGTATGGACGTCCTGGAGACGATCCTCTCAAGACAAAAAGTGAAGTTGATCTACACCATCCCGACTTTTCAAAATCCGACGGGCTGTGTCATGCCGTTGTCACGAAGAAAGCAGCTTCTTGAACTCGCCTACCATTACGGTGTTCCGGTCATCGAAGATCAATACGCGAACGAACTCCGCCTTGACGGTCCGGATGTTCTGCCTCTTGCTTCGTTGGATGAAAAAGGTGTGGTTACTGTTCTTGGAAGTTTTTCAAAAATCCTTTTTCATGGTATCCGCCTTGGTTGGATTGTCACTCAAAACCGAGAATTTCAGGAGAGACTGATCTATGCCAAGCGCGTTACGGACTGGCAGAATAATTACCTAATTCAAGGCGCTATTCTTAAATTCTGCGAAGAAGGCTATTTTGACAAATATCTGAAGAAAAAAATTCGAATCCTCAAGGAACGGAGGGATGCCATGTTCACCGCGTCCATGGAATTCCTGCCTCCGGAGGTCAGCTTTGAACGACCCGAAGGCGGTCTTTTTGAGTGGATTTCCTGGCAGTCGCCTGTTGACGCTTATGAAGTTCTAATGCAGGCGCGCCAGCAGGGTGTCCTGGTTACACCTAAACGGTTTTTCTCCATCCGATCAGATAATGATAACGGGATGCGTTTGGGTTTCATTTCCCAAACACCGGATCAGATATTTGAAGGAGTTAAGATACTGGGAAACATCATCAGGCAGCATCTTCAACGGCCCGTGGCAAGCGGGGACCAGGTGCTTGCTCCGGTGATCTGAGAAGGGTAACGAACTCCTGTGGATACATCGACTGACATAACATTACAGAACAAGGTTGTTCTGTTACGGCCGTTGTCCATTAACGACGGAACAGAATTGGAATCGATTGCTCTCGACCCGCAGCTGTGGGCGGTATCGGCCAGTGAGCTCCGAACCAGTGCGGACTTGAATCTCTACGTTCAATCTGCCTTGGCAGATCGCAGGAAGGGAATATCATACCCGTTTGTTATTGTGGATAAGCGCAACAGCCGAATTGCTGGTTGCACTCGATTCGGAAATATTTCCCCGGAAAACAAACGTCTTGAGATCGGATGGACATGGATCGGCAGGGAATTCCAAGGCACCGGTCTCAACAAAGCTTGTAAGTATGAACTTTTTGAGTACACGTTTGAAACATTGGGATGGAATCGAGTTGAGCTAAAAACAGACGCCCTGAATCAACGCTCAAGGCATGCCATGGTTAAGGTTGGGTGCACCGAAGAGGGCACACTTCGATCGCACATGATTACCTCATCTGGAAGGGTCAGGGATACAGTCTACTACAGTATTATTCGACCGGAATGGCCCGGTCTGAAACGTCAGTTATTCAGCGAATTCACACCATGAAGAAATCGAAGACGATTACGACACTCGTGATCCTTTTTTTGAGTTTTATTTGGGGTTCAACCTGGGTTGCTATTCGATTCGGTCTTGAAGAAATGCCGCCGTTTCTTTTTGCGTCGTGTCGATTTTTTTTGGCAACGTTCATCCTGTATGTGTACATGGCCGGTCGCGGGCTTCGACTTCCCAAGGATTGGCATTCCTGGAGAGTAATGCTCGTCCTTGGATTTTTCCAGGCAGCGGATTATATGTTTGTATTCTGGGGAGAACAGTATGTCAACGCAGGCATTGGTGCTATTCTTTTTGCCACGATGCCCTTTTTTGTGGTAATTCTGAACTTCCTGATGGCCAAGAAACATGAAATGACCTGGACGCAAGTCTTGGGCATTGCCATCAGTTTTTTGGGAGTCGTTCTCATTTTTGCAGACGACCTGGCGTTCAGGGATATCGCCTATCTCGGCGGCCTTGCCATGATTATAGCGGCGATCTGTGGAGCCTACATCAGCGTTTTCGCCAAATTGCATGCTAACGCCATTCACCCCGTAACCAACACGTTTGTGCAAATGACAATGAGCGCGTTGTTGCTCGGGTTATTGGGATTGATAACGAATGATGTAGCTGCTTTTGAACTCACCTGGACCGGCGCAATCGCGATTGTCTATCTTGGTCTTTTTGGTTCAGCCATTGCGTTTGTCCTATATATGTGGGTCATACGTGAAGTCACCGTAATCGAAGCGGCGGTCATCCCGTTGTTGACTCCCATCGCAGCCGTAGTCCTAGGTTGGCTGGTTCGGGATGAACAATTTGGACCCAGAGTGCTTACCGGTGGCTTTCTGATTCTCTTTGGCGTGTATTTGGTCAATGTGTTTGCATCGGTGAGAAAATTCAACAGTACCCCCGCGAAGTCTCCGTCCATCGAAAGAATTTGAACAATGAACCCAATACTTTTAGATTACACATGACATCGAAAGGAAAGACATGAGTACGGAAAATAAGAACAACGGTCATTCTGAGGACAATGTTCTCAAGGGAACATTCAAGGTTAAAGTCGGACTCGCCGAAATGTTAAAAGGCGGCGTGATTATGGATGTGGTTAACGCCGAACAGGCCAAAATCGCCGAAGATGCCGGTGCCTGTGCCGTGATGGCCCTCGAACGAGTGCCCGCCGACATCCGCCGCGACGGTGGAGTTTCAAGAATGAGCGATCCGGAGATGATCCTTCAAATCATGGAAACGGTAACCATTCCGGTCATGGCCAAGGCACGTATTGGTCATTTTGTGGAAGCACAAATTCTGCAGTCCCTGGGAGTTGACTTCATCGATGAAAGTGAGGTGTTAACACCGGCCGACGAGAGTAACCATATTTACAAACAGGATTTTAAGGTTCCTTTCGTCTGCGGTGCAACGAATCTCGGCGAGGCACTGCGTCGCATCGGAGAGGGCGCAGCCATGATTCGAACCAAGGGCGAGGCTGGAACAGGCAATGTTGTTGAGGCCGTGAAACACATCCGGGCGATCGTAGGACATCTCAAGAAGCTGAGTGTGATGGGTGAAGAAGAGTTGATGAGTGAGGCTAAAAACCTTGCGGCACCTTATGAGCTGATTCGCTGGGCTGCAAGAAACGGAAAATTGCCTGTTCCCAATTTCTCTGCCGGCGGAATAGCCACACCGGCGGATGCTGCGCTGGTCATGCAGTTGGGTGCTGAAGCGGTATTCGTGGGATCGGGAATATTCAAATCCGGGAATCCGGCCAAACGAGCGGAAGCCATTGTCAAGGCAGCGACTCATTACAGGAACCCCGACGTATTGGCGGAAGTCTCCAAGGGACTCGGCCAGGCGATGGTTGGCATCAATCTCGATACCCTGAACGCAAGTGAGTTGCTAGCCAACAGAGGATGGTGAGAGAACAACAGGCATGAAAACCATTGGCGTTCTTAGCCTTCAGGGCGATTTTCAAGCACATTGCGACGTGGTAAAAAAAGTGGGCGCAATTCCGGTGCCCGTCAGAACAAAACGGGATTTGGAAGGAATCGACGGGCTTATACTTCCGGGCGGTGAAAGCACAACCATGACCAAGCTTCTCTTGTCCTTCGATTTGATTGAGCCAATACGGGAAATGCATGCAAAGGGGAGGGGACTTCTTGGAACCTGCGCAGGTTCCATTCTGCTGGCCGAGAATCTTGTGGAGTCTTCTCAGTTCAGATTTGGATTCATCCCCATGACCGTTCGTCGGAACGGATATGGCCGGCAAATTCAAAGTTTTGAAACCGATTTGGATATTCCAATATTTTCGACGTCTTTCCACGCCGTGTTTATCCGGGCTCCGAAAATTCTAAAATGTGACACCGGTGTACGAATTCTGGGAGAATATGAAGGCAATCCTGTTTTCGTCCACTACAACAACCTATTGGCAACCACCTTTCATCCTGAAATAACAGAGGATACTCGAATTCACGATTATTTCCTCAAAAACTGCGTGAGCACATGAAAACGTTCCGGAATTGGTTTTGCTTTTGTTCTATGGTTTGTTTCATGTCCTGCGTGGATACGCAGGTCTCCGCTCCCGGTGAAGTTCGAAGTTTCAATCTTCAATCCTACACTCCCGCAATAAATACTTTGGTGGATTCTTCCACGGTTTTATCCGCTACGTTTGACTGGGACCTTAATGTCCTTGAGTTTTATCCTGATGAATACTTTATTCGTTTTGTCTTTGAAGGTCAGTTTGCCGGTGATTTTGGATACCCGGAAACCTATGTCTTCACAGATATGTATGATATCAAATCGGTCCGAAGTTCCGCTTCACTGAATTTTCCTCTGTCCAAGATATGGAACGACCCTCTCATAAAGCACCCGCTCCGCGTACGATTGGAGCTGCTCGCCAAAGTCTCCCCCACCAGAATCCGCTCGCTCGAACAGTCAGCGACGATAAAATATACGGAATAGGCGGCGCCCCGCTTCAATTCCGGCTTTTGGTGCACGACCTTCGCGATTGATTTTACGCGCCTTTTGGATTACCTTCTGCGCGATTTGTCCGAAGACCATGAAGTACTGTCGGCGATATTCAGCTTTTCACTTCAATGACCAAACCATTTCTCAACCAGGTACGCACGGAATATCAAGGTGGGCACGAATACTGATTTTATAAGAAAAACGAGACAGGAACTCAACTGCAAGATCGTTCGTACAATGATCCATTTTTGCAAAGAGTTCAGGGGTGAAGCTTGCGCCGCCGAGCTTGTCAAATGCACCGGATTGGACCGGAGCTTCTTGTTGAACGAAAACAACTGGGTTTCTTTTGAAACGTACAATTTGATGTGTGATTTTCTCAAAAGGGAATTTGAAGACGATCGTATCATGTACCGGGTCGGCCTCTACAGCTTTTCACGCATCGAAAATTTTGGAAGCATCGCCAAGCTCGGACTTCTTTTGCTCACACCAGAGAATATTTATAGACGAACACCGGTCCTGGCCAATGCGTCGGTCAGATTTGGCGTATATGAGCCCCTTGAAATTACCGAAAACCGGATGTTGCTCGAATTTCGGACGAAACCCGGATATCCGTTCTACCAACACAACTGCGATTATCGATTGGGCGTTTTCGCCGGTATTCCTCAGATCTATGGAATGCCGGTTGCCACGCACAGAGATGTTGAGTGTGTCGGTCGGGGCGATGATCGATGTGTCTACGAATTCTCGTGGTCAGCCCCTCGATCGGGTTGGCGGGGCAGGCTGGTGACCCGGTTTATATTTGTCGGACTGCTTCTTGCCGGTTCCGTTCTGGTATGGAAGCCCTCTCTCCTTTCTGGAATCATTTCTGCTGCGCTGCTCTTGCATGCCGGACTCTTCGGCTATTTGTTGGATCTTCGTAAAGCAGTCCGCGGTCATCAGGCCATCAATGAGGATCGGGCCGATGAAATAGAAAGTGCATTGGTATTTGCAAACCAAAAATATCACGAAGCCTCCGAAACCGTTACAAAATTGGAGGCCATGGTCGAAGCGACCACCGCCTTCAATCTTCGCCTGGTCAATCGGGAATTGTACGAGCTGGTGCTTGAAATTATCAAGAATACGTTGCGATACGACCGAGCCATGATCCTGTTTAAGCACCCGGATGAGAATATCCTGCACGACGCTATGATAATCGGAGAAACATCCGATGAAGTACAACAGCTCATGGTAAAAGATCATACCCAACTCGACCGGACGGAATCTCCTGTTGTTCAGGCTTTTCTTACTAAAAAGTCGGTCCTGGTTTCCAATGTCAATGACTTTGAGAACAGCATTGGCAGACAAGCCCTTATGGCCTCCGGAACAAAATCCATGATAGCCATTCCGCTTCGAATTGGTTCCCGAGTGATCGGGACTCTCGCCGTTCACCGAATTACCTCTTCAGAGCCCATGACCGGTGAAGACCTGCGTGTCGTCCAGACACTGGTGGACATGCTTGCTGTGGTTCTTGAAAACTCGGAGTTGTATCAAAATCTTGAAAAGCGGGTCAAACAGCGAACATCTGAACTGGTCAGTGCCAAGCGACAGCTCGAACGCGCGTATGATGACTTGAAACAAACGCAATCGCAACTATTGCATTCCGAAAAGATGGCCAGCATTGGAAA
>JAGQUY010000394.1 GCA_020438245.1 Bacteroidota bacterium | reverse complement strand
TGTCCGGGCGGCAGGTACAACATGTCCCCCTTCCCGAGCAGTTGCTCCGCTCCGCCCATATCCAGAATAGTTCTGGAGTCGATTTTGCTTCGAACTTGATACGCAATTCGGGCGGGGAAATTGGCCTTGATGAGTCCAGTCAATACATCCACCGAAGGTCGTTGCGTGGCCACTACCAAGTGAATACCGACGGCACGAGCCATTTGCGCAAGCCGGGTGATCGACGTTTCAATTTCCCTCGGAGCAGTCATCATCAGGTCTGCAAGTTCGTCTATGATAGCAACAATGTATTCCAATTTATGATGCTGGTGCTTGTCATCGTCCGGCATGTCATCGTCTGCCCAACGTTTGTTGTAATCTTCTATATTCCGAACATTGGCATGGGCCAGTTTTTCGTACCTCTCCTCCATTTCATCGACTAATGCCTTCAGAATGAGTTTGGCATTCTCCGGTTTCGTGATCACATCCTCGATCAACTCCCCGTGTTGATTCCTCAGGCAGATAAGATGATGATTTTTAAGTTGACGGTACAAAGCCAGTTCAACCTTTTTCGGATCGATCATAACAAACTTGACTTCCGAAGGATCAAACTGATATAAGAGACTGGTGATCATAGAATTAACCCCGACGCTCTTGCCCGATCCCGTCGTGCCAGCAACCAGCAAATGGGGCATTTTTGCCAGATCTTCAAAATGAATGGCGCCGTCAATCGTCTTGCCCAACGCCAGTCCGAGTCGATATTTGTTCTTGGCAACTCTGAACGAACGGTCTTCAAAAAGGCTCCGAATCAAGACCGGCGTGGCTTTCGGTTTTGGAATTTCCACCTGGATGGTACCTTTGGAGGTCACCGGAATCATCCGAACGGACTTGACTTTCATGGCCAGTGCAAGCTCGTCTTCCAGCCCGGTCACTTTGGATATTTTGAGACCGGAGGGGAGTTCCAGTTGATAAATCGCCACCACGGGACCTGAATATTCGGTAGCTACTACCTTGGTATCTATTCCAAACTCCTGAAGCGTTCTGATAATCTGGGCGATTTTGTCGTTCAAGTCGGCAATTTCAGCTTCCGTCAATTTCTCGGCCTCTTGCGTCGGCTCCAAGAGATCGAGGGAGGGTGCTTTGTATTTTTTCAGGGCCGCCTGGTTTTCACGATCAAAGTCTATTTCATCGGCGAGAGGCTCGATTGCCTTAACCGGCTTGCGTTTTACGGTTGGTTTTTCCTCTGATACATCCGGCAAAGCAGCATCAAATTCGGTTGCCGCGTCATCGGTCGGGCTTCTTTCATCACGGGTAGTGTCACCGGGTGCAACGACCTCCTCTTCACCGCTCACCTCCTGACGGGATATGTCTGAATCTCTTGTACCCGCCGGAGATGCTGAAGAATCATCCTCATCCGGGATGACAAAATTGCCATGCTCCTGTTCGAAACCCTGTCTGGCTATATCGGCAAAATCAACGCCGTGCGTATCAAGCCCCTGTTCCTCGAGCACAGTCTCTTCCTCGGCAGAATCCTCCAGTTGTCCTTTCGGAATGATTGTTCCAGAGGACGGTTTGATTTGGTCCGTGTCGATGTCGGGCAGGACAAATTGCCTGTCGATGCGGCCGATCGATTCGATATCCCTCATCAACTGCGTATCGTAGTTGATCGATCCGGTCACCGGATCCTTGTCGATAGGCTTTTCAAGTTTAAGGGTAGATCGTTGAGCAATCTGCGCCTGCGCTCTCTGAAGATCGGATGCCGTGCGATGATCTTCCTCTGTAAGCGGATCGGCATTAATGAAACGAGGCTTTTCCTTTGTTCTGGGATCTGACTCTGAATCTACTTTCACGCTCTCGGTAGCGAATTTTGACTGCGAGGAAGGGTCTGCTTTGATAATGGGTTCCGGTACATGAGCAGCCGCATTTACTTCGGAGCCAGCAGCGGTTGATGCTATTCCGGTTTCCAAACTCGCACCTGATTCCCTGTTCTCTTCGGGCAATTTCTTCTGCAGGTACTCTGGTACAAGAGGCCGTTCGTCCGCCGAAACACTCTGCCCGCTTTCGGCATCCAGTAATTGGGTCTGCCTGTCTTTGAATCTGGAAACCGCGCCGGCTGTCTTTCGAAAGGACGAAACAAAAATAGATTGAAATGACGGCACCAGGTCTGCGATACTTATTCGGGTGACCATGATGACCCAAATCAGCGAAAAAACAACCCACAATGCGATACTCCCAAATCGGCCCAACCACACAAACAGTTGATGTGCCATCATGCCGCCAAGAAGACCACTGGATGTCCACATGGCAGAGGGATTACCGGAATCCGGTAACGCTATCCATGCTGACACCAGAACCATCAGAGTCAGGATATAAAACGCAAACGCGTTTACGACGAAGATACTCCGATGAACAAAAATCAGCCATCCGTAAACAAAGGAGAGGATCGGCAGGGCGACTACCGCGTATCCAAAGGAATAGAAAACCAAGTAGTACGAAAGGTACGCCCCAACGACTCCCATAAGATTTTTGAGTTCACCGACCTTCCAAAGAGTAACAATGCTGTCCGGATTTTCATCGGCCTTGTGTGTCACCACGGCAAGAATCATCAGTACCGAGAAAAGCATCAACAGCAATCCGGCGATTTCCTCCTTGAGCTTTGTGCTCAAGTTCAGGTTCAAGCCTTTATTCGGTGCCGGTTTTTTGGGAACTCGCGGTTGCGCGGAAGCGGAAGACGATTTGGATTGTTTCTTCTTTGCTGCCATGGTGTGTCCTTAGCACTTGAACGATTCAAGCCAGGACGCAAGGTCTCCGTTTATTTCGAGGGATCGCCGTCATAAAACGGCGTCTTTACAACCCGGGCTGTCAGCGATCGACCCCGGGCACTGATCTCCAATGACGAGCCTTCTGCCGCCCATTCTTTAGATACATACGCCATCGCGATGGCTTTCTGCAAAGAAGGCGAGAAGGTTCCGCTGGTGACGGTACCGATCTTGTTACCGTCTTTTATCACATCGTACCCATGTCTTGCCGGAACACGTCCATCCACCTCAAGGCCGACAAGCATTCTCTTCAACCCGCCAGTTTTTGCTTTTTCAATCACTGCCCGACCGATAAAATCACCTTTTTTAAGCTTGGTAATCCAGCCAAGACCGGCCTCCAGCGGATGCGTCGTCTCGTCGATATCATTGCCGTACAGACAGTACTTCATTTCCAGTCTCAGTGTATCCCGTGCACCAAGACCGGCGGGACCAATTTCAAATTCGCGGCCGGCATCCATGACCGCGTCCCACATCTTCAGCGCGTCCTTGGCGTCGAAGTACAATTCAAATCCCAGCTCGCCGGTATAACCGGTACGTGAAATCGTCGCCGGCATACCCGCCACATCACCCACGGCAAACCAATAGAATTTGATTTGACCGAGATTTACCTTCGTCAGCTTTGAAAGCAGGTCTCTTGATTTCGGACCCTGCACGGCGAGCAAAGCAACGTCGCTGGTTCGATCTTCCAGTTTTGCATCAGCCGGACAATTCAACTTCAACCAGTCAAAATCTTTCTGCAAATTGGATGCATTTACTACCAACATGTACTTGTCCGGGTATCGGTATACGATGAGATCATCCACGATACCGCCATCAGGTTTGCACATGGCCGAGTACTGAGCCTGAAAAATAGCCAGTTTGGAAACATCGTTGACCGTCACTTGTTGCAGAAAATCCGTCGCGCCATCGCCCGTCACGTAAAATTCACCCATGTGGGAAACATCAAACAGTCCTACCTTCGTGCGGACACGTTGGTGTTCAACAATGTCGCCGTCGTATCGAATGGGCATCCAATATCCGGCAAATT
>JAGQUY010000393.1 GCA_020438245.1 Bacteroidota bacterium | reverse complement strand
TTGCAACACTCGGTACAACCAGTTCTACGGCAATTGATCCGTTGAGGCCGATTGCAGAAATCTGCCGTGATGAGAATATCTGGCTCCATGTCGATGCGGCCTACGCCGGAACTGCTCTGCTATTGCCGGAATACCGGTGGATGATAGACGGTGTCGACCTGGTAGACAGCTTTGTGTTTAATCCACATAAGTGGCTGTTTACCAACTTCGATTGCAGTGTGTACTACGTGAAGGAGAAGGAAGTACTCATCAATACATTCGCTATCCTGCCCGAATATCTTCGCACAGCCTCCCATGGCAAGGTCAACAACTACTGTGACTGGCATATTCAACTGGGCAGACGATTCCGGTCATTGAAGCTTTGGTTCGTCTTACGCAGCTTCGGACTTGAAGGAATTAGGCAAAAGCTAAGGCACCATATCTCGCTCGCCGCAGAACTTGAGAAGCAGATCGCGGCCCATCCCGATTTTGAGCTGCTCGCTCCGAGACATCTTAATTTGCTTTGTTTCAGGTACCGGCCAGCCGCCATCACAGACCCCAATCTGCTGAATCAAATGAACGAAAGCCTGTTGCAATCCATCAATGCGTCAGGCAAGGCGTACCTGACCCATACCAAACTCAACGAAACCTTTACGCTGCGGTTGGTACTGGGCAATACCGGATTGGAAGAAAGGCATGTGGAAGAGGTTTGGAAATTGATTCGGGAAACCGCTGGTCAAATAAGGTAAACAACCGTTCAGGCAAACTTTTTTTTGAAAAAAGAACAGAAGGGTGTGATATTCCGCCACCTCAAACGAATCATTGGATGTGAAATTCAAATACCACTATCCGGAGATTCGTATGAAAACAGTTCTTCTGATCCTCCTGTTCTCGGTTTCCACCGTATTCAGTCAGGCCTCAAAAAACCTTCAAGCCGTCGCAGAAGCAAAACAAATGATCCAACTCCCTGAGCCCGTTTTCGAATCAGCGTCTTTCAGGCAGCCCGATTCCGCGACGATTGCTGACATGGGCTTCGAACAGATATATGCGTGTGATACCGTTTCGTTTCAGATGCGCGACAAGAAACATCTTTTTGCAAGGCGATTTACCGGTCAACAGGACAAAGTGATTGTACTGCTACACGGCGTTCTCAGCAGTAACTTTATGATGAACAGGACGGCTGGGTTGGTGCGCGAAGCAACGGGGGCGACGATTATCACGTTGGATCTAAGGGGTCATGGGAATTCCGACGGAAAGCCGGGTGACGTTGATTACATCGATCAATACGCCGACGATCTGGCCGATGTGGTTTCGACGTTGCAAACGGAATACACCGTTCGGCACGTTTTTCTCGCCGGTCATTCTATGGGAGGCGGTATCATACTGCGCTACGCGATGCAGAAGAAGGCTCCCGACGTGGACGGGTTTCTCTTGTTGGCTCCGCTGCTTGGCCACGACGCACCGACGTTACCAAGATCCTCCGGAGGTTCATCCGAAGAACCCTTCATGAAAATCCACCTTCCGAGAATAATTGGACTATCAATATTGAATTCCATGGGTATCCATACGTATGATTCCTTACCGGTCTTGTTTTTCCATTTACCGCCCATGATGCCTATCAAAGAGTATTCTTATCGCAGCAATGTGAGTATGGCCCCGGCTCAATACAAAGACGGCCTGAAGGCCATAAAAAAGCCGTTCCTTCTTCTGGTAGGGAGCAAGGATGAGGCGTTTGTGGCGGAAGAGTTCGAACCGGCAGTCCAAAGATATTCCAAAGGAAAAGTGGTGGTGGTCGCCGGCGCAACCCATGATGGGATTCGTCACCATCCCGAAACGATGAAAGCCATACAACGTTGGATAGCGACCGTCAACTGACTGTGGAGGAGCGCTTTCTTACGTTCATAAAAGCCAATCGCGGCATTTTGTACAAGATAGCCAATTCGTACAGTCGCAATGACGCCGATCGGAATGATCTGGTGCAGGAGATGTTGGCACAA
>JAGQUY010000392.1 GCA_020438245.1 Bacteroidota bacterium | reverse complement strand
TGCAGAAAGAATACGCACTCCACTGGCCATCACGTCCGGCTTGATCCGTCCTTTTGTCGTTGGTCCCACAGAGCTAAACCATGCCCTTGCGCCCGTCACGTCAATTGCACCCGTGGCAATTACACTGTCTCCGTCAGCAGGGGCAGACAGGGTGTTATGGCTTGAGTTGAATCCTTCATTACCTGCTGAGTTTACAATAATCATGCCTCGCGAAACGGCAAGGTTGGCAGCTTTAGTAATAACTGTAGAATCCCCGTTCATCCAGGTCCAGTCATAGCGTCGAAGTGAACCTGCGTCCATTTCAAGATAGCTGACAGAACTGCTGACAATGTCTGCGCCCAGCCCTTCAGCCCATTCAAGTGCCGCAACCCAGTTGTCCTCCTCGACCGAAGTTTCGCCGCTATCATTTTCCGTTCTGGCAAGGATAAAGTCCGATTTTATCGCCGGGCCTACCAGGCTCCCCGGAGCATAGCCGCCCAAGACAGCCAGAGTAAATACCCCATGACTGCCAAATGCAGGTGAAGGATTAACCGGTACAACGTCCTCTTTATGATCGACAAAGTCCTTTGTTGCGACAATATTCAACGATTCAAATGCTTCGTGACCAAGCAGCCGAAATCCGTTGTCAAAGACTGCAATGGTGACTCCTTGCCCGTAAAAGCCCATTTCATGAACTTCGGGAACAGAAATCAGATCCAATTGGCCAAACGATTCACCATACACATCGGGATCCGACGATCCTCGAGTCAACCTTTGATATTCGGAAATAGGTCGAGGTACTTTATGCCGGCCGACCGGCTGGACATATGAGACGAATTCGTATTTCAAAATTGCTTTCAAATCCGACAATTTGATCGAACCACTGACTGCGTTGAGCCATTTCGACGTGTGGCGGCTCTTCAACCCGGCCTCTTCGCACTTGAAAACCAGAGCCTCATCAACGGGTACATCCAGAAGGTCAGTGCCTACACCGTGTATAGCTCTCCTCTTGAGGGCTTTATCCGATAGAAACGAATCCATTTGCTTGATGCTGGACTTCCTGTTGAAAAAAATCCATACGTCTACCGTGCTATCGTGGTCATTCCTTTCCATCAAAGTCTGTAAGCTACCGCTTACTTTTGAGAGTCTTGCGGAAGACCATCCGACGACAACGATAGATGCCAAAAAAACACATGCCATGAACCATCTAGTCAATCTCATTTGACACTTTCAGACCTGACTGCAATCCGGCCATCGACGCCAACCCGTGGATGAAAAGAATTAGCAGCACCGGATATGCTTCAGCGTAGTCCCGTTTCTCGTTAAGAAATCCAAGGAACAGAGTAAGGACGAATAGACAGGCAAACGACCACAGTGACGTGCGAATAAACAGCGGCTTCTTTTTCCAGTCCATCACAACCAGAACGGCGGTCAAGAGCCAAATGACAAAGAGCCCTATTGAGTAGGTATACCCATACAAAAGGTTATGGAAGAAATGAAATTCAACAACAGAACCTGGGTTATCCATGAACCTGAAAAACAGATAGCCCTTTATCAACGCAACCACACTCAACTGAATCACAAACAGTCTCCAAAAGAGCCGGCTCTGTAATCGCCCCCGGTAGAAAAGAAAATAAATAAGAACGAGAAGGAGTGATGTCTCTTTCGAATACATACCAATGGCCAACGCCGCGATGAAAGTCATCCACTGTCTTCTGGCCAAAAAAGCCAAAGCCAAGGTATAGATGCTTAGTGTGCTTAAGTCATAAAGGTAGGCATAGTCAAAAAGAGCAGGAAATCCGAGGACCGCCGCAAATGTGACGACGTTGATAACTTCGGTCGACTCGTAAAATCGACTGACCAACAGTCTGAATCCGAAAATAAAGATCCATAGGAAGCCATACGAGAGCAGACAAAATAACAAATATCGAAAAGTCTGGTCAGGCCCCAGATCGAGTTTGGCCATCCAACGCCGTACCGTTGAACTCGTTTGCCCAAAATCGATTATGGTAGATTTTACAGACTCCGGGGCTACATAGTCAACAAACCGAATTAGATCCGGCATCAGCCGCCGGTAAACGAACGGTTTAGCGGCCGATCCATCGACCATCTCCCCAAAAATCGCCACCGGCTTTCGATTGACGCCGGGAGAACCGATAAAAGCACCAATCACGACAAGTGTGGTCAGCCACATGGCAATCCAGTATAGCACTTGCCTCATTTGATCATGACCCTG
>JAGQUY010000391.1 GCA_020438245.1 Bacteroidota bacterium | reverse complement strand
CAGTGGAGTGCGTATTCTTTCTGCAAGTTCTACCAACGAAAAGGAGTACGTTTTTGTCGATGGCACTTCGTTCGCGTGTCCTCTCACGGCGGGTGTCTGCGCGTTGATCTTGTCGGCCCATCCCGGCTTGTCGTCATCCGAAGTCCGATATGCATTGTTGCAAACGTCCAGCACAGCATTGTCGCCGGACAACACCACTGGATATGGCACAATCAATGCAAAGTCTGCGGTTACCTATTTTGGCTTGACAGGTAGCCCATTGCCCAAATTTCCCCCGGTCAGATTTAAGCTATTGCAAAATTTTCCCAATCCGTTCAACTCCGCAACGACAATCAAGTATGATCAAGCCATCGAAGGACGGATTCGCCTAACGATTTTCAATGTTTTGGGCCAGAAGGTGCGTCGCCTTGTTGACCGGATCCAACCGGTAGGCAGATACGAGGCTGTTTGGGATGCGAAATCGGACAGGGGAGAGACTGTTGCTTCGGGACTCTATTTTTATAAATTAGATGGACCCGGTTTTTCATCAACCAAAAAACTTATTCACCTCAAGTAAGACGTATGAATATTGCCCTGGCCATGCTTATTTCACTGCTTACTCTTGGATTGGCATATCGATTCTACGGGAAATGGGTTGCTGGAAGACTTGGTGTCGACCCGGATCGTGCCACTCCGGCCCACACTCGGCAAGACGGTGTTGACTATATCCCGGCACGAAAATCCGTATTACTGGGCCACCATTTTGCCTCCATTGCGGCCGCTGGACCCATCGTCGGACCCACTCTTGCGCTTATATATGGGTACCTTCCGACGTGGTTGTGGATTTTGCTGGGCGTAACGTTCATAGGCGCAGTTCACGATTTTTCGTCTCTTTTTGTAAGTGTTCGTGAAAACGGAAAATCAATTGCGGAGATTGCTCGGAGAACGCTGGGCAAGAGCGGATTTGTTTTTTTTATCGTATTTGCCATTGTTCTCTGCATCCTCGTGTGTGCAGCCTTTCTTCAACTTACGGCAGTGTCATTGACCAGTGTTTATCCGATTGCATCTCTTGGGTTGCAGCCGGACCAGTCACTGCTGAAGACGGTTGAACAGGACGGTGTCCTGAAAGGCGTTATTGGCGGCATTGCATCGACGTCGGTTATAGTGATGACAATTTTCGCTCCGGGTATCGGGTTTCTACTGTATAAGCGACAGACGGAGACTAAACGGGTCTATGTTGTGGCGGCGTTGGTCTGCGTTCTTTCGGTTGCAGTGGGATTTTACTTTCCGGTGACGCTGGGCATGCAGGTGTGGATGATTATCGTTTGCCTGTACTGTCTTGTTGCAGCATGGATACCTGTTTGGCTGGTTCTGCAACCTCGTGATTTTACAAATGTGCAACTATTGTATGTTGGTATTGTGGTAATGGTCGTTGGCATTCTCGGAAGCGGATTTGCCGGAGTAACTGTGGATGCGCCGTCAGTAAATATTTCCGCTGAAACTTTTTCAGCGCTTGGATTGATGTGGCCATTCTTATTTGTAACCATCGCGTGCGGATCGGTATCCGGCGCTCATGCGTTGATTGCCACTGGAACTACTTCAAAACAGTTGTCCAACGAAGCGGATGCGTTGAGTATTGGCTATGGCGGAATGCTGATGGAGGCATTGCTCGGGATATGTGTGACACTGATCGTTCTGGGCGGTCTGGGTTTTACTGAATACAGCCATATGGTATGGCCTCATGACGAGTTTGGAAATTTGAAAAACGGCAATGCTCCCTTGGCGTTCGCCATCGGGGTGGGCAAGACTCTATTCAATGGATTGGGAATATCGACAGTTTACGGCACGGTCTTTGGAATCCTTTTGCTGGAGGGGTTTCTTGTGACCACGATTGACACAATTGTTCGGCTGACACGTTATTTGTTTGAAGAGTTATGGGTGACGCTGATCGATGCTCCTCCGCCCATGCTGAAGAGTAAACTGTTCAATACTCTGATTCCGGTCTGCGCAATGGCATATCTTGGTTTCACGAATGCATATGCCAGTATATGGCCGATTTTTGGATCGGCCAATCAATTACTGGCTGCTCTAACTTTGACGGCGGTGACCGCTTGGTTGGTTCAAAAAGCACGCTCATTTTGGTTCGCTGCGATTCCCGCAATGTTCATGTGTATTACAACAATTACTTCTTTGAGCATTCTATTGGATCGATACATAGGTGAAAGGAATTGGGCTTTAACGTTGACGGATTTGTTGCTTTTGATTCTCACGGCTGGAGTCATTTCCATGGTGTTCAAGTACTTCTATAAATTGCGTAGGGAACTTCGGAGACATGGAAACGTTTAAGACACCATGAGGTGGGTAAGCATCATAGTATTGCTCGCGGCCATGTGGTCGAGTGATTCATATGGCCAAATCGGTTTGTCAAGAAGGATGGCGGATCAACTGTATGAGTCAGGAGACAATCATCGGGCTTTTGAAGTCTACAATCGTCTCCTTACGGAGCGACCAAATGATCCTGAGTTAAATTTTAACGCCGGCAATAGCTTGTATAGACTTGGGCGATATGCGGATGCTCGCAAGTTTTATGAAAGAGCGCTGGCAAATACGTCCGACCCTAATCTTAGCAATGATATCAAATACAATTTAGCCAATTGTGACTTCAAGGAAAAGAAGTTGAAGGAAAGCGTAGAAAAATACAAAGATGTACTTCGGAGAAATGCCTCGGATGGGGACGCCAGAAATAATCTGGAATTCGCGATGAAACAAATGGAACAAAAACCCCCTCCTCCTTCCAAAGGTGATCAAAAGGGTGCTAATAAACCCCAGAATGAGCGAAAAGAAAACAAAGAAGATTCATCCAAAGGAAATGGTAATGATAAGGATCGAAGACAGGAGGAAGAATCTGGGAACCAGAATAAAGCTCGGCCTATGAAGTTTACGAAGGAAGAAGCAGAGCGTATTCTTAATGCACTCAGAGACCAAGAAAAGGAATATCAAGCCAGGAAACTCAGGGAAAAGGTCCAGGAAGAGAATTCGACCGACAAAGATTGGTAATTGGAGAGTGGGGACATAGTGCATTATTCTTCCTATGAATTGGCCACGGGGGCTTCCCTGGCAGTTGTGTTCCTGTGTCTCATCGCGTCCTTACTGCTTGGTTTTCGAGCCTACCAGAACACCATACCACCTGTACCAGATTTTCGTCGTCGTCTTCTTGCGTGGCTCCGAGCCGCATCATTGTTTACCATTGCTTTTGTGTTGTGCCAACCGTTGTTGGTCAGCGACGCAACAATTCAGGTGAACCACGCGCTTGTTGTCCTGATAGACGAGTCCGAGAGTATGGGTATCAAGGATGCATTGGGTGTCCGATCTGAAATTGTCAAAGGATTACTGTCATCCCGCTTTCCGCAACGCTGGCGCGATTCCCTGGATGTTTTCTTTGTTGGTTTTTCAAGTGAATCGCGTACAATAGTTCCGCCGTATGCGGATTCACTGACGTTTAAAGGAGCTTATACAGATATAACATCCGCGCTTGAGAACGTCAGAGTAAAGTATGCAGAACGTGACCTGGCTGGAGTTGTATTGGTCACGGATGGTCAATTCAATCTTGGTTTCAGTCCCTCCTCATCCGCGTCGAGCCTGGGATTTCCCGTATATACGGTAGGTGTAGGTGATGAGACGGAATCGAAGGACATTGTCGTAGATCAAATTGTTGCGAATGAAATTGTTTACAGCGGGTCGACGTCAATGATTCAGGCCCTTTTGACCTCAACCGGATATGCAGATGAGATCGTAGAAGTTGAGTTATTGCTCAATGGAAGGCGAGTGGAATTAAAAAGACTGCAAATTGGGGACAACGGCACATTAAACCGAATAGATTTTGAAGTCAAACCGTCTGAGCCCGGTGTTTTTCGCTGGTCTGTAAGAGTCGTACCGATGCCGGGGGAATACAGTACTCGGAATAATGAACGCTCTTTTCTGATGAATGTTCTGAAAGATCGGGTCAGTGTGCTTCTAATTTCCGGGGCACCCGATCCGGATCATTCCTTCCTGTACAAAGTACTCGTTGAGGATCCGACCATTAAAGTACTGGGACTCATTGAAAGGGTAGACGGAACACTGGTTCGTTTGGATGGCTCAGAAACGACTGAAAACCTGGAACCTGAGGTGTATATACTTAATCAGTTTCCAACGAGGATCAGTCAAAGCCAGATAACGAATCAATACCTATCACCGATCTCATCGGGAAACAAACCGTTCATGCTTTTTATGGGTCCGCAATCAGATTTGTCGAAATTGAATACCGTCACGGATCGGTTGCCGGCAAAGGTCGAAGCTGATGCCGGCCTGGAGGAAATGCTTGTTCCTATGGCGACGACGGTTGCTGGACGGAACAGCACCCTATTATCGGTTTCCGGGAACGCATCTGAGGCGGAGAGGCAGTGGGGAGAGCTGCCCCCGGTATTTTTATCCGGATTTGTTTTGCACCCGAAAGACAAAAGTAATGTGCTGGCACGTGTTGATATGGCACGTAGCGGCAGTTCCTTAAAGATCAAGAAAGACCTGCCGTTAATCATAAGTAGGCAGGACGGTCAGAGTAAGTCGGTTGCAATTGGGGCACATGGCCTTTGGAAAGCCTATTTTTCGATGCAGGGGCTCAACCGGTCGAATACGGCTTACAAGGACCTGATTCATAACACGATTCATTGGCTGGCGTTAAAGGACGATCTTAAACCGTTTCGGATCGAGACCTCGAAGCGTATTTACCATGAACACGAAAAGATTATCTTCGGGGCCCAAGTTTACGATCAGAACCTTAACGTAGTGTCTGACGCCAACGTGCGGTTGCAAATCTGGAAGTCTGATCAAAAGAACGACTTGGAACTCAGACCCGTTGCCAATGGGCGGTACGAGGGCAACATTACGCTAAGCGACACGGGAGAATTCAGATTTCGGGGAGAGGGTATCCGCAATCAGGAGACATTGGGCAGTGACGAGGGAAGAATCTACATTGAGGCATATAGTGCCGAATTGACCAAAACCAATCTAAACGAACATCTGCTCAAAACCGTTGCAAGGGAGAGTGGAGGTGTCTATGTCCGTGCGAACGATTTTGAAAACCTGGAAACCATTATTCCTGCCAAATCGCAGCTAGTTTACGAAAAGTCAGAAAAGCCAATTTGGAACCACCCGTTCTTCCTTTTTTCTATCGTCTTATTGCTGTCAGTTGAATGGTTCATCAGAAAACGAAGCGATATGTTGTAAGATGACACAACACTCCAAAGCATCGATTTTGTTGGCGGACGACGATCCGGCATTTCGGAAGCAGCTGGAAGCTTTTTTGGAGATGAGGTATGACGTTGTTGCGGTGGAGAACGGCAAATCGGCGCTTGAAGGTATGAAACGTCGTATCCCCGATCTTGTTATCAGCGATGTTTCAATGGAGCCGATCAACGGCTACGAATTGTGTGAATTGCTAAAGACGGATCCCAAGTTTTGCTTGATCCCGGTCATTTTGTTGACAGGAGAATCAGCCCGGAAAAACAAATTGTGGGGGCTTGGGCAGGGGGCTGATGACTATATAGTGAAGCCCTTTGACCCGGACGAATTGCTGACTAGAGTGGAAAATCTTTTGAGGATTCGTAGACTGCAAAACGAATTGTTTCAGACCTCCTACTTGAAATCAATGGCAGGATTGGTTGGGGGATTATCACATGAGATGAATAATCCATTGGGTTTTATGAATGGGAACTTGGTTGCTCTGGAGGAAGGCGTTCGGCGTCTGGTTCAATGGTCTCAACTTCTGGACGCCGAAGTTTCGACGGAATCCAAGAATCGGCTTCAAGAAAAATGGCAGGAACTGGAAATTGAACAATTTTACGAAGAGTACGATTCTATTCTTGCAGGTCTGAAGAGGGGCTCGGAGCGTATTGCCGGCGTCGTTAAGTCATTAAGGGGGTTTGTCCAAGACGGGGACTACGACGAATCGAGAGTTTCCATATCGGACAGCCTCTTGACATTAACCCATCTCTTGAATTCGCCGTATGTTGATATTCAGTTAAGTGATGATCTTGATGAGAACGAAAAATGGCCGATTGCTGTGAATCATGCACTTCAGCATTTGGTTTCAAACGCGATTGAAGCAGTTCAGACCGGTGATGATGGAAAAAAGAGTCCGCCCGGCCATGTATGGATTCATGCGCGAAAAGAAAATAATCTGATTGTTTTGGTCGTTCGTGATGACGGCGTGGGCATTGCCGAAGAAATCAGGTCCAGAATTTTTGCACCCTTTTTTACTACGAAGCCAGGTCACACGGGAATAGGATTGGGCATTGCCTTCAGTGTGACCTTGAAGTACGGCGGCTCGATCTCGTTTGAATCGAATCAAAACTACACGGAATTCACCCTGTCTGTACCCTCGGGGCTCTGATCAAAGATCATTTGGCGTAGCAGCAGCTTTGGCGGCAGGGCTGCATTTCTTCTTAAATCGGTAATTAAGCAACGCCCCAAAATTCATGTGTCCTTAACTCGACACCCTTACTCCTTGAGTTTGATTCGGGCATCCACAACCTTGCAGTCTTTTGCATTTTCAAACATCATGAGAGGATTAATATCGATTTCAGAAATCTCACTGAAATCTGTTACCAGTTGGGATAGCCTTTGAAGGTATTCAATCAATGTGGCGAGATGAACGGATTTTTCACCTCGAATTCCTTTCAATAGCGGAAATGAACGCAACGATTGGATCATTTCATCTGCATCGACGTCTGTAATGGGTGCGATCTTGAAAGCCACATCTTTCAAGACCTCCACGTAAATTCCACCGAGACCCACCATGATCACAGGTCCAAATTGGGGATCCATGCTCATACCCAAAACTACTTCGCGACCGCCCTTCACCATCTCCTGAACCATGACGCCTTCCATTTCCTTTTCCAAATGGTGATTCTTGAGATTATCGAGAATACGGCGATAGCCTTGGAGGACTTCCTGTTCGTTTCTGAGGTCGACCTGGACACCACCAACATCTGACTTGTGGACGATCTTGGCTGAGTGAACCTTGAGTACAACTGAACTGTTGATTGTCTTGGCAAAAGCAGCTGCATCCGCATCGCTTTTCGCCAATTGAGAGGAAACCGTCCTGAAGCCATAGGCTTTGAGAATGGCAAGGACATCCTCGGAATCAAGTTGAAAGCGCTTTGCAGACCTGGCTCTGGCAATGACCTTTTGGACTGTTGCGGTGTCGCACTCAAAATGGCGAACACTTCCTTCCCGCTTCATTCTCCATTTCCGATGTTCATTCATTGCCGCAAGTGACATGGCCGCAGACTCCGGAAAGGTGAAAACAGGGATACCTTCTTGGCGAAGAAAAGTGAGAACCTCCTTGTCCTGGCTCATCAGACAGCAAACAATTGTCTTGGCGGGATGCGTTTTGGCGGCTTCAATTATTTTCATAGCCACGTCTTTTGAGAAAACGGTAATTGGTGGTACAAAAATGCTGATCAAGCTGTCCACATTGGGATCCGACAGTAGGATCTCAAGGGACTCGCCGTAAATTCGTGCATCTCCGCCGGCGGTCGTATCAACGGGGTTGTTGGCACTGGCCTCCATGGGCAGTACCTTGCGTAAAGCTTCCTTGGTCATTTGTGTGAGTTCAGCCAATCGAAGTCCGTTCCCGATCAAGGCGTCCGTCGCCATGATTGCTGGGCCGCCCGCGTTGGATAGAATGGCCACGTGGTCTCCCGGTGGGAGCGGTTGTTTGTCAAAGGCCATGGCGAGATCAAACATTTGTTCAATAGAGTTGACGCGGATAACACCTGCTTGTCTCAACATGGCGTCAACGACTATGTCGGGCCCCGCAAGGGCTCCGGTGTGGGAGGACGCGGCTCTAGCGCCTGCTGCTGTTCGACCGGATTTAACGGCTATAATCGGTTTGAAGCGGGTGATGCTGCGGGCCAACTCAATGAACTTCCGTGGATTTCCGAAACTTTCGAGGTACATCAGAATGACTCTTGTCTGTGAGTCATCTCTCCAATACTGCAACAGGTCATTTCCGGATATGTTTGGTTTGTTACCAATGCTGGCGAACATGGAAATGCCCAGATCAAGGGAAGTCGCATTTTCCAGGATCGCAACTCCTAAGGCACCGCTTTGAGAAATAAAAGAAATGTGGCCCTTGTTAAGAGGTGTGGGTGCAAAGGTCCCATTCAGCTGGGTTCTGCTGTCGGTATTGATAACTCCCATACAGTTGGGCCCGACCATTCGCATACCGTACTTGTTAACCTTGGCAACAAGCGCCGATTCAAGCTCAGCCCCTTCCGGCCCAACCTCCTTGAAACCGGCAGTAATAACAACCAGACCCTTGATGCCCTTTGCTCCGCACTCGTCGACTACACCCAATACAAATTGTTTGGGAACTGTAATAATAGCCAAGTCAACATCCCCAGGTATTTCAGCTACGGACGGATAACACTTAATACTGTGTATGGAATCGGCATTTGGATTGACCGGATAAATGGGTCCAGTAAATTCACCTTCAACAAGATTATGTATTATTTCGCGTCCAATGGTGAGTTTCT
>JAGQUY010000390.1 GCA_020438245.1 Bacteroidota bacterium | reverse complement strand
TTCATTGCCAGGTATGCAACAGGCGCAGCCAAAACGAATGCAATGCCTACGAGCACAGCAAATTCTTTGGAAAACAACCCGAGAATATCTGCAACAGTTGCCCCCAATACCTTTCGGACTCCGATCTCTTTGGTTTTTTGCGCAACCAGGTAGGATACCAACCCCAGAAGACCGATGGAACCAATGAGAATCGCCATACCCGCAAACACCTGGAATAAAAAGGCAACGCGTTGTTCCTGGCGATAAAGGGCTTCAACCCGCTCGTCCAGAAATTGATACTCAAACACATACTTGGGAAAAGCTTGATTCCATTCGGCTTCAATGGCCCTCAAACTGGTGCCGATGTCTCCACCCCGAATGCGAATTCCGGCCTCCTGATATGCAGACGTCCTCGAGGACAACAACGCCGGCCGAATCGCTTCATGCATGGAAGTGCTTTGAAAGTCTTTGACGACGCCAACGATAGGCATGTACGGCCTCCTCGAACCCAGGCGAATTCTCTGACCAATTGCATCCACCGGACTTGCAATTCCCAACTGACGAATCATGGATTCATTAACCACAAATTCCGCAATCGTATCCGCTTTCAGATAGCACCTGCCGGCCAACAATTCCAAGCCGTAGGCTTCTATGTACTGGTCATCCCCAAATTTCAGGTCGGACACGTAATGTTCTTCCTGTCCATTGGATATGTAGCTGATCGTTGCGTCCCATCGATTTTCCGAAATGGCGCTGCTATTAGAAAAACTTACCTTTTCCACGCCCGAATGAGAAAGCAGTCCCACCTTCAGAGCATCCAGTGTGCTTGCATCACTATTGGGAACAGGAACAACAACTACACCATCCTTCTTAAGTCCCGCGTTTTGATTGCGAACAAAGTCCATTTGCCGTACCACGACGAGTGTCCCTACGATCAGCATCTGCGAGATTGCAAACTGAACAACAACCAGTCCGCGTCGCAGGGCAATACCTCCGGTGGATGCTTTACCCTTGAGCGCGAGAACCGGTCGAAATCCGGAAAGAACTCTTGCCGGATAAAACCCGGCCAAGAAGGTCACCGACACAACGAGCCCGGATACAAACACGATGGTTTCCACATTCCATACCGAAGGATGTAACTGAATATCGAGAATATGCATGATCGCCGGACCGGCCAATTCAACAATTCCGACCGCCAGCACCGCAGCACATAGCAGAAGCAAAAAGGTCTCGCCGAAAAAACCGAGAGCGATCTGACTCCGGCCGGCACCCAGAACCTTACGTACACCGATTTCGCGGGAACGGCCGGCCGCTTGGGCAGTGGCCATATTGATGAAATTAATGCTGGCTGTAAGGACTATGAATAGACCGATCAGGCCCAATGCCATCAGTGTCGTACGATCAACAGCTCTGCCAAGCACATTACCGGCCTCAACATTAAAGTGCGTTTCTGACACAGGCTCCAAGTGGTAGAGGTGGCGATACATGGAATCCCCCCGGTACTTATCATGAAAACCCACTGTCTGCGATTCAATATCCTTCGGAGACGCACCCGGTTTAAGAAGAACATAGGTCAATACATTACTGCTTAGATTGTTCCAGTTATAAATCCAGCCGCTGAGCTCTCGCAACAGCTCACTTGAAACCATGGCGGTAAACTGGAAATCGGTATTCTTTGGAAAATCTTCGACGATACCGGTAACTATCAGATCTTTCTGATTGTCGTAGCGGACCACCTGTCCCATGGCTTCCCTGTTGCCGAAGAATTTTTTAGCCAAACTTTTCGAAAGCACCAACGCGTCCGGTCTGTTCAGCGAGGATGGATCCCCTTGGATCCACGGAAAATCAAACATTTCAAAAAAGGAAGGGGACGCAAAGGCCACGCCGCTCTTTTCTTGAAACTTGGCATCGCTCGGATCGCGTTTGACGGTAAATAGAGCGCCACCCTGATAGTATACCATGGTAGTCTTTTCGATGGACTCATAGCCGCTCGACAAGGTTTCTGCCAGGGGCCCGGGTGTCCCTTGCGTCTTTTCAACATTACCGTTATGGCTCTCTTCGGTGATGATCTTGAACAAACGGGATCCGCGGGAGTGGAATCCGTCGAAACTGGTCTCAAACCGGATCAGCAGAAAAATCAGAATGGCGCCGGCCAGGCCAAGCGTCAAACCGGTGATATTCATTAGCGAATACGCTTTATGCCGGCTGAGTTTCCTGAATGCAGTTTTTAAGATATTTTCAAACAACATGGCTGCTCCGTTTTCCAATTCGCTAGATCTTCATGGCTTCCTGCATGTTTTCAGTCACTACATGACCGTCGAACAGGTGAATGACACGGCCGGCATATTCCGCATGAGACGGAGAGTGCGTTACCATGGCAATGGTGGTGCCGTTCTTGTTGAGGTCGGTGAGCATTTTCATGACCTCTTCACCGTGTGCGGAATCAAGATTTCCGGTCGGCTCGTCCGCCAGAATCAATTTGGGTTTGGCAACCACAGCCCGGGCCACGGCGACACGCTGCTGCTG
>JAGQUY010000389.1 GCA_020438245.1 Bacteroidota bacterium | reverse complement strand
CAAAGAAAAGTCCCCGCAGGAATCTGAATCGGACTCTCTGGTCGAAACACCGGTATTTAGTCGGTTGAGAGAATGGTGGCGGGCCCGTAAGGAAAGCCTCGATTTGTGGGGTTTGGAAAAATATTTGGGCGTCGATAACTCCCAGTTCAAATCTGCCCTTTCTTCCTATAAGAGCCTGCTCGAAGAAATCGAGCACGAGTACAAAGAATCCTCTCATGATAAGACCGAAGCGGAAATCGAAGAGGCCCGACGGCGCCGTGAGCAGAATTTGCTGGACGCCAAGAGAGACTTCGTATACAATATGCCGGAAAACTACCGCATCTGGTTCAAGAAACGCAGAATATTCAGCAGTTGGCGGCACACTCCCGAGAGTTGGGGCTTTGAAGAATCGAGATATTGGGGAAGCCGCTCAGGCCTTGCAACCGGAGAGCGTCGGGTCGTGCTGGCATCGGTTTTTATTGGCGTGGCCATTCTCGGTTTTTATATCTATAAGGCAAGCACCACGGAGACTATTGACGTGATGGAGAAGCTGAACGAAAAAGCGATTTTTAATGTTGATCGGGATACTACAGGCAGGACGGACTCTCTGGTCCAAGTGCGGATTCGAGAAGAAAAGCGGGTCGCCGATGAAAAACGCAGGCAGCGCCTCGTTGCTGAACGCAATAATAACATTATCAACCAGCTTAATGAAGGAATCTACATCACCAACAGCACCGATATGAAGTCTGAAGTTCGATATATCATGCAGTTGTATTCAAGCCAAAAAGGCGGTTCCTACAACATATCCAACGAAGCCCTGGGAACAAGTTTGGTTTTGATCGGTAACAAGAATCGGGAATTGATTACCGGCAAAGACAAGTATGGCATCCCGACAACCTGGCAGGCCAATTCGAGGGTCAATATTAGTTGGGCGGATATTCTTGCCGGCGTAGACGTGATGAAAGGTCGTAAATGAAGCCATTCCGCCTGGATGGTAAAAGAATATTTTACTTCACAGAAGATCCCACCCTCGTTAGAGACCAAATAGAAGGTCGTCCTTTCAACTTTAAAGACCAGTCACTGGTTTTTGGTGTCAGTACGGACACTATCATCAATGGCGCAGCCTGCACGCTTGGATACTCCGAAGAAATTCTCGGACCGCATTTTCTGGTTGGCAAGGGAGACGTCATCAGAGAAGGGGATATTCAAAAGGGAAACTTTTCTGTCGTAGCCGGAGGGGAAAGCTATGGCAGCGGTTCTTCGAGGGAAGTTGCCGTCGTTGCACATCGCGGGGCCGGAATCCGTCTCGTCGTCGCAAAAAGTCTGGAACGGATTTTTCGGGAGAACATGACGTTCGATCGCCTCCACTTCACGACGGATCTTTCTGTTCTGAAAAAATTGGAATCCGGCGAAACCGTGGATCTAGACGCCCTGATGAACAATTTGTCTCCGTTGTACAAGTCGATCTTTTTTGGTGGCGGGTTGTTGGAATACAGCAAGAATGTCCTGTCCGGGAGAAGTGAGTTACCATACAGGTCTGCCGGACGGATTGCGCGCCCGATGACCATTGCGGAAAAGATTCTGGCGCGCAAAGCGGTGGCCATGGATCAGGCCGATCGACGCGGTCTTCCTTCTGTGGAACCGGGCGAACAACTCTTTGTATATGCAGATTTGCTGGGGATGCATGAGTACACCGGTGGCCATGTGCGCAGTCTTTTCGAAAAAGCGTATCCCGGTCAAAAAATAACATCCACATCCGTCGTTCGGGGATTTAATGATCACTTTGTGCTGATTGGACATGATACGGTTCCCGTTGAAGTAAAAAAGAAACGCCTCCAGTCGGCACAAAACCTTGCCGTTGAACTCACCGACTTCTGCAAAGCGAAAGAAATTCCGATGCATGGTCCCGGCGGGAATTTGCCGTCGGGCGTTTGTCACCGTCTGGTGGTGGAAAGTTATGCCAAACCCGGCGACGTTATCGCGTTGACCGATTCTCACTCTCCGACCGCAGGCGTCATGAATTGTTTTGCCTATGGCTTGGGATCAACCGCCATTGCCATGGGGCTCGGGACCGGCATGATACCGGTTACGGTACCGAAGACCGTCCGGATTTGGATTGAAGGAGAAGATCGTCTAAAGCTTGTTACGCCCAAGGATATCATTCTTCATATCATCGGCGATCCATACTTTCGTGAACAGCACTGGAAAAAAAATCCGGGCGACACGGTGATAATGCAGTTTGGCGGTCCTGCGATCGAAAAATTCGGCATCGACGAACTCTCCGTACTTACCAACATGACGGTCGAGGGAAGTGCGACGACCGGAGTAGTGGAACCTTGTGAAAGCATTGTCCGATTTTTGGTTGAACGGCGCGGAATGAAGGAAGAGGAGGTCAGGTCCCTTTTTGTACTTCCCGATGAGGATGCAACCTATGAATCCGTCTATCGTCTGAACCTGGCCGACGTTCCGGTTACCGTTGCGACGCCGGGTGACAGCCGGAATCGAAAACCGATTACCTCTGTCAAAGGCACCAAGGTCGATCATGTGGTTGTGGTATCGTGCACGGGTGCATCGCTTGAGGATTTGCGTCAGGTTGCCCTGGCCGTACGGGGGCATAAGAAACTGGACCGGATCAAGATGGTCGTAACACCCAGTAGCGATCGGGTCATGTCCGACGCCAAAGAAGAAGGCTTAATTGATTTATTCGAGAAATTCGGGGCCATCATTACCGAACCGGGCTGCGGCTCCTGTATAGGAAACGGTCCCGGGATTTCTGAGTCGGGCACGGTAACTGCCTCGACCAGCAACCGCAACTTCAGTGGGCGGATGGGCGGAAATGGGGACGTATTTCTTGTATCTCCCTTTGTTGCCGGCGTAGCCGCTTGTACCGGTGAGTTGACGGATCCCCGGGATTGGCCCGTATCCAACTGAACTGATCTTAGCCCTGCGTGCTCATCGATTGCATCTGATACGATTTTCATCGGTTTTTAGCTAGATTTCCTGAATAGTGCGCTCAAGGTAGTATCCAAGGTATAGGTGCGCCGCGTGAGCAGCCCAAGTTGTTACCGCGAATACTCAGCAATCCATTTTGACAAGGAGCAACTATGTTCAAAGGCCATCCTAAAGGACTGAAAGTTCTTTTCTTTTCTGAAATGTGGGAGCGGTTTGGCATTTACACCATGCTCGCGATTTTCACACTGTATATGGGACATTACTTCGGGTGGCCGGATGACAAAAAGGGCCAGGTATACGGACTGTTTTTGGCGTTGGTCTACTTCTCCCCGGTGCTGGGAGGTTACATTGCGGACAAGTTCCTTGGGTTTCCGAAAACGATTGCGATCGGGGCCATACTGACGGGTATCGGATACGGTATTCTCGCCATTCCGAAACCGTCGGAACTGCTTTTTTTCATCGGGCTGTTTGTGGTCGCCATGAGTAACGGACTGTTCAAGGCCAACATTTCTGTCATGGTTGGCAACCTGTATGAAAAAAACAGCCCGTTGAAAGACTCTGGATATAATATTTTCTATATGGGAATCAATGTCGGTGCATTTCTTGCCCCGATTGCTGCAACCTTTCTGAGGAACAGCATCGGACCGGAGTTTGGTTACAACGCGGGTTTCGGTGCAGCGGCGACCGGCATGCTTTTTTCCTTTATCACTTTCAAATTGGGACAGTCTTCGTATCG
>JAGQUY010000388.1 GCA_020438245.1 Bacteroidota bacterium | reverse complement strand
GTTGAACGATCAAATGCACCCGAGAGACAAAGCTCTTCGGCACCAACAGTACAATCAATATATCTGCGAAGAAGTCGTTCCCTTCATTCACAACGACTGTAGCGGCCCGGTGTCTATTATTACAACCGGCGCATCGCTTGGAGCATTGCACGCCGCGAACACCTTTCTTCGTCGTCCTGACTTGTTCGATGGAACTATTGCGATGAGCGGATCTTATGATATCAAATCGTATACAAAGGGATATTACGATGACAACTGTTATTTCAATTCACCGGCGGATTATATTCCCAACCTGACGGACGAAGCCGTTTTGTCCCAACTCCGATCAAAAACGCATATCTATTTTGTCTCCGGGCAAGGGTCGTACGAGGATCCACAGGCATCACGACATATGGCGGGCTTGCTCAACGCCAAAGGGATTCCGGCGCAGTTGGATCTGTGGGGCCATGATATAGGACATGACTGGCCTACTTGGCGTAAGATGTTGCCGCACTACTTACATTCCAACTTTTAGAGAGGTTCAATGATTCCAGTACTATTTGAAATTCCCATTTTTGGCGGCATTCCGGTTCACAGCTTTGGATTGATGCTTGCAATTGCTTTCCTGACGTCCAGTTATCTGCTAAAAATGCTTTTTAAACGATCCGGCTTCAAAGAAGACGTTGCCGAACAAATTGTACTGATGGCGGCGGTATCCGGATTGATTGGCAGCAAGTTGTATTATCTGCTTTTCGAAGCATTCGACCGCTTCATGCGTCATCCCATCGACATGCTTTTTTCCGGAGCAGGTCTTACATGGTACGGGGGCTTTGTTCTGGCCATGGCTACGATCATCTTTATATTGCGTCGCAATAAAATGCCAATTCTCAGGTCCATTGATCTGATTTCCGTTCCCCTTGCGCTGGGCTATGGTATTGGCAGAATAGGCTGCCATTTAGCCGGGGACGGTGACTACGGTTTACCCTATAACGGTTTCCTGGCCACCAATTACAGCCACGGGGTTGTTCCTCCCAGTCAGGCGTTTGCGGGATCTGAAATTGCACAAAACTATCCCAACGGAATAGTGCCGGATAACACTCTTTGCCATCCCACTCCTCTATATGAGACGTTTTTGGGCGTACTGATTTTTGCTGTATTATGGTACTCCACGAAAAAGAAACTTCCGGCGGGGTTTCAGATTTCTGCTTATTTTATTATGGGAGGACTAGCCCGTTTTAGCGTTGAGTTCTTACGTCTTAATCCAAAGATCGGCCTTGGATTCAGTGCAGCGCAATGGATCAGTTTGGTGATGATATTCATTGGAGCAGTCTGGATGTTTTGGACTTTCAAAGTTGCCGGAAAATCGAGAGCATGAACAGAGTTGTTTTGGTTGGAGCGCTTTTGTGGATATGGGCCGGTTCATCTGCCGATGCGCAAAGTTCCAAACTTACGATAGCGCGAATTAAGTATGGGGGCGGCGGCGACTGGTACGGAAATCGAACCGCAATCAATAACTTGCTCAAATTCCTTGATAAAGAATCCAACATCCGAGTCCAGGAAACTGAAACCTACGTTGAACCATCGGACGTCCGACTGTTTGACTATCCCATTTTATACCTGGCTGGGCACGGGAACATCAAATTTTCCGAAGAAGATATTAAAAACCTGCGGCGGCACCTTTCATCGGGCGGTTTTCTCTGGTGCGATGATGACTACGGCATTGACCGGTTCTTTAGACGCGAAATGAAAAAAGTTTTTCCGGATTTGGATTTTGTGCCGATTCCGTTCTCGCACCCGATTTTCAGAATTGTGTATTCATTTCCGCAGGGACTTCCGAAGATTCATGAGCATGATGGCGGTCCTCCGGAGGCCTATGGCTTGTTTCTGGACGGCAGGCTCATTTGTTTTTACAGTAAAAATACTGACCTTAGTGATGGGCTGGAGGGCCCAGCCGTGTTTCCCGAAGACGGTCCTGAGAAGCACGAGCAGGCTTTGCGAATGGCAACCAATATTATAACCTACGCGTTAAGTTATTAGTCTAGGAGCTATCATGTTTTCTCGAAATATCGAACGAATTCTCGATGGACTGTTATTTATTATGATGAGTGTTTGCTTGTACCTCGTATTTGTGTGGGTTCCGAATGAAAAAACCATGGGTATCATACAAAGAATATTCTATTTCCATGTTCCGTCCGCCTGGGTAGGCTTCTTGGCGTTTGGAGTTGTTTTTGCAATGAGTATCATGTATTTGATCAAGAGGGATGATAAATGGGATCGCCTTGCTTCTATCAGCGCAGAAATCGGTTTACTTTTCACTACCATCATGCTTACCACCGGGCCGATTTGGGCAAAGCCGGTCTGGGGCATCTGGTGGACCTGGGACGCAAGATTGACACTGGCACTGGTCTTATGGCTCATTTATGTGGCCTATGTCATGCTCCGGGTTTATATCCATGAGGATGCCAAAAGAGCGAGACTGTCGGCCGTCGTCGGCATCATTGGTTTTCTGGATGTCCCTCTTGTTTATATGTCCATTCGATGGTGGCGCACTCAGCATCCTTCCCCGGTCATGGCCGGTGGGGAAAAATCGGGTCTGGCTGCGGAGATGTTGCTGACGTTTCTTCTTTGCCTGTTCACTTTTACTCTTCTTTATCTTGTTTTGCTGAACAAGAGATATCGGCTTGAGGTCTGCCAAAAGGAATTGGATGAGATGTACAAGCTCGTACAGGAGTAGCGTGAAAGGTTTCCTGTTCTTCGCCGGCATAATGGGTTTCTTGCTCTGCTCAACGGCTGTGGCCGGTGAGCCTGGCTATCAATTTCTGACGGTTGGTGTCGGGCCGGGGGCAACGGGCATGGGCGACAGCTATCATGCTCGATATGATATTTCCGCGGTTTTTGTCAATCCGGCAGGAGCGGGCAAAGTGAACGGGCGTGAGATGATAGCCGGATACGGAGACTATCTGCAGGATGTCGGTGCCGGATTTGCGTTGTACGGCCAGAACATAAGAGGTATTGGAGTCGTGGGCGGCGGTTTCTTGTATTACAACTACGGCGATTTTAACGGATACGACGATTTGGGAAATCAGGTGAAAGATTTTGCGGCCAGCGACCTGTCCCTTTTCGTGTTTGGTTCGCGGGAGATCGATACCAGAACGCATGTCGGCATTACGTTGAAATATATTGCTTCAACCATAGAACGGTATCACTCCTCTGCACTGGCTATGGACTTGGGAACTATTTATGAGCCTCAGGAGGACGTATTGGTCGGGATTAGTCTTCTAAATGTAGGAATGACTACGAATGCCTACGACCAAAAGAAGGAACGGTTGCCCCTGTCGCTGCAAGTAGGCGCGTCCAAGCGGCTTAGTCAGGTTCCCATAGAAATTGAGGCCGATCTGCAGGAGATGAATCGGAAGGGCAATTTCTTCAGCCGTTGGAGCCTCGGTGCGGAATGGCAGACGATGGACTTTCTTTTTCTTCGCGCCGGCTACAACAATCTCAAGCGTCAGGACTATGATGGCGGATCCGGAGTTGCGGGATCGCTTGGCGGGTTGAGTTTAGGTTTTGGTCTTCAGCATGAAAAATATGTTTTCGAATACTCCGTTGCAGCTCAAGGTATCGGGTTGGTGAACAGATTTTCTGTTCGCTGTATTTTGTAAGGAGACAGAAGTGGAGTGGTTTCTCGAATCAGGCGGCTTCAAAATGATCTTTGCTCTACTGGTGGTTGGAGCGGTATTGTATCAGATACACAAAGATCTGTCAGTTTTACTGGCTTTTTTCAGTGTGAACGGAAGAAAGGGTATTACCGTTACGTTTGTGAGCAGAAAGATCGCACAATTGCATTATGTATTATTTATGGTGACGGCGGGCGTGGGTGCCGCTTTGATGGATGTGCTCGGTGGATCGCCGATATTTCTTATTGCCCTGTCGGTGATCATGGTCGGCTTTATGATCGAAGCACTATTGTACCGAGTTTGCATCGTAACTGAGGAAGGCCTTGGGCTCGTGACGGGTACGGACTCAGTCGAAATAGAGTGGGGAGACATCACCGGATTTACCTGGAAAGACAATCGACTCAAGCTTGAATTGAAGCATGGAACGAAAACGATACGCTTTTATGATACGACAGTCATTGTGGAGATCAACGAACGGCTGAGGGGGTTGTTCGCGTGAACGCATCGAGAGCTTAAGACGGAGGAATTGGTCATGTTTGCTATCAGGCTTTACAACAAACGAATATGGGTCGCCAGTATCGTATTGGTGTCCGTCCTGTTGGGCTATGCGTTGTCAATCAGCCCGAATTTCCAGTCAACTGAATACAGCGGAATGGACACGATGTTCAGATGGAAGGCCAGACCTTCAAGTGAGAAAGCCCAAGAAGCGGTTGTTGTTATGATCGATGAATCTGCTTACAGCAAGACCTATGGGTATTATGATCCTTTGCCCAGGCGGTACATAGCGCAACTGATTGACACGTTGGCAGTTAAGGGAGCAAAAGCCATCGCGCTGGATATAGCCTTTTTTGACAAACTGGATGTTCTAGACGCCCAAGGGGATTCTGTGCTTCTGCGATCGATGAAAGAGGCCGGTAATGTTATTGCCGTTTCCATCTACAACCCGGATGATGACGGCGCTCTGCAAGACCAGTTGCCCCATCCCTTTTTCAAAAGTGGGTTGCGGGGGGTCGGGTATGCCAATTTGGAAATAAGCGGCGCGGGCATGCTGGCAAGTGCGCGGGATGTAAAGCCCATCAACACCATGGGTAATGGAGAGATGGTCTTATCGTTTTCTTCCCTGGCCTTCTGCGTTATGAATGATCTGCCGACGGACCAATTTATTAATGATATCCAATCACAAGAGTGGGCGTATGTTCCATCCATTCCGCTTACCGAAAAGGGCAGCATGATTATTAACTATGTCGGCCCGCCTGCGACATGGATTAAGCAGAAGGACGGCTCCTGGACTCAAAACAGCGAGGGAAACATCATTACGTACCGAAGTAGTCAATTGACCACGGACATATCCTGGCCGTCGGACCTGCTGAAAGACAAAATTGTATTTGTGGGTAACGGCAGTGAGTTCGTCCCCGACCGATTTGTTACCCCGTACTACGAGCTGAACAAGAACAATTGGATGTATGGAGCGGAGGTTCACGCAAACGCTTTTCTCACCTTGCTGCACAAACAGTTCATACAGCGCGCCGGATCCCTTTTGATTATTGGTGTCCTGTTTATAGCGTGTGCCTCTATGGTGTTTGCCACCGTACGTTTTGGTTTTACGGGTGAATTATCCGTGGCTATAGGGCTGATCATCGGCGGTTGGGTTTTTGCATATCTATTATTTACCTCCGGGGTATGGTAAATCGGAAGAGCGTCGTGAAGG
>JAGQUY010000387.1:10697-10964 GCA_020438245.1 Bacteroidota bacterium | reverse complement strand
GAAGAAGCGAGCAGACTATGAGTACACCCTGGACTATCTGAAGTATTCCGTAAACCTGTTGAGGATGTACGATCAAGTCTTGGATGCCGGCGTTGAACTCCAGAAACCGGATAGCGAACGATCGGCGCCGTACAAGGACGCAAAGTGGTCTCAAACCTCCAAATCCTGGTTAAGCCGCCATAGTGACATGAATGAACAAGTCGATCAGGCTTTTTTAACAGAGATGTTCTATCGAGCGGCGAGATTGCCACGGGATCAGCGAATTGC
>JAGQUY010000387.1:0-10577 GCA_020438245.1 Bacteroidota bacterium | reverse complement strand
GCAAAGACCTATCGAGACTTTCCGATCCCATGGCGAAACTCATGATGGCGTTGCGGCCGCTGTACACCGAGTTGGAAAATACGCGGGATCGACAGGGTGGTGCGCTAAACCTTTATTACGGCCTATATGCGGAAGCCAAACAGGCTTTCCAGCAGGCCGATTTCATTCCGGATGCCAACCGCACGCTTCGGCTAACCTACGGCCGGATCAGAGGATATTCACCCTCGGATGCCACAACGTGCACGCCCATTACCACGGCCACGGGTATTCTTCAGAAAACGACGTACGAGGAACCCTACGATACGCCAAAGCCGCTGATTGATCTTATTCGAAAAGGCGATTTTGGAATCTTCAAGCATAAACGGCTGAACAATCTCCCTGTCGGCATCTTGTACAATACGGATACCACCGGAGGGAATTCAGGAAGTCCGGTGCTCAATGCAAAGGGTGAACTGATCGGGCTTAATTTTGACCGGACGTATGAGGCAACCGTGAACGACTACGCCTGGACGGAAACATACAGCCGTTCTATCGGGGTGGATATTCGTTACGTCCTATGGGTTACACAGAAGTACGCCGGTGCCAGTCAGCTACTAAAAGAAATGAACGTACCGGTCGACTAAGCGGCCAATGAAAATTCTGTTTTGTATTCTGGCGAGCCTGCTCAGCTTGTCGACAAGCGTCTGCCAGACCGGCCCGACTTCGTATGTGCTGCCGAGGACCGAAGTTGTTCGACTTCCCTCTAAAATAGTAGGGATCGACTATCTTCTCTACGTCAGCCTTCCCCGGGACTATAACACAACCGATAAGAAATATCCTCTGCTCGTCACCTTAGATGCAGATTACGCGTTCGCCCTCGCGCATAACATTGTTGACCACTTCGTCGATCGAAATAACCTTCCTCCGATGATCATCGTGAGTATTGCGTATGACAGCGCCGGTACAGAAAGAGAAGTCTACCGGAGGCACCGTACGCGCGACTATACACCGACTCATACCTTGGAAGGCGGATATGGTCCGGAGTTTCAACGGCATTCCGGTGGCGCTCCGGGCTTTCTTTCTTTTATAGAAAAAGAAATGCTTCCGTTTCTGGGTGATCGGTATCGCTTGGACCGTCAGAATCGCTGCATCGTCGGACATTCGTACGGCGGACTGTTTAGCACGTTCGTTCTCCTGACGAAGCCGGAACTTTTCCAGAAGTATATTATTGTAAGCCCGTCCCTGTGGTATGACGATAAAGTTATTTTCAATCTGGAGAAGACCTCCTCCTCTCTGCATAAGGTGAATGCAAAAGTATTTTTCGGGGTGGGTAGTTTCGAAAATCAGCCGAATGTCGGCCGCGCCATGGTCGACGACATGCAGGAACTGATTGTCAAACTGAAGAGCAGAGCGTATTCCGGTTTGTCTGTTGACAGTCAGGTCTTCGACGGAGAGACTCACAATAGCGTATTTCCTGCCGCGTTGTCACGGGGACTACGTGTCGTCTTTTCAGGGCATTAATCCCCATAAATTTTTTCCCAAAAATTGATAAAAAACGGGCGAATAACCTGACTAGCTTCTGTCATGTTTTCGCAAGTGCTTTCTGCAACAACTCTCGGCATTGACGCATTCATCGTCAAGGTTGAGGCCCATTTGGAAAATGCCGTTCCAGGCTTCATCACCGTTGGTCTTCCGGATGGCGCTGTCAGGGAAAGCAAGGAACGGGTCAGCGCTGCCATCAAGAATTCAGGATTTACGTTTCCTCTCAAAAGAATCACCATCAATTTGGCTCCGGCGGATATGCGCAAGGAAGGTTCTGCATTTGATTTGCCTATTGCAGTCGGTATTCTCGCCGCGCATGGTCAGGTTGATGCAGCCAGATTGGGCGACTATGTAATCTTAGGAGAGCTAAGTCTTGATGGTTCGATCCGCCCGGTCACGGGTTCTTTGTCAATGGCCATTCAGGCTCATTCGGAGAGAGTTCGGGGAATGATGGTACCGGTTCAGAATGCCCCTGAGGCAGCCATGAGCGAAGGGGTGACGGTGTACGGCATTCAATCTCTGGGCCAAGCGGTTCAGTTTCTGAATGGAGAAGTCGTGCTTGACCCGGTCCGGGTTGATATGGACGAAGCCTTCAATCGTACGCATCATTACTTCGTAGATTTTCAGGATGTCAAAGGGCAGATCTACGCCAAGAGGGCGTTGGAGGTTGCCGCATCCGGAGGGCACAATATTTTGCTCATTGGTCCGCCTGGCAGTGGAAAGACGATGTTGGCGAAACGCATTCCGACGATTTTGCCAAACCTGACTCTTGACGAGGCATTGGAAACGACCAAAATCCATTCCGTGGCCGGTTTGTTACCCGGAAATCAGGCCCTTATTACCACTCGACCCTTCAGGTCTCCCCATCATACCATCAGCGATGCGGGACTCATTGGCGGCGGGCATGTCCCGCGGCCCGGGGAGGTTAGTTTAGCCCACCATGGTGTTCTGTTTCTTGATGAACTGTCGGAATTCAAGAAAAACGTTCTTGAAGTTATGCGCCAGCCTCTCGAGGACGGCCTGGTCACCATCAGTCGTGCGGAAATGTCGCTAACGTACCCGGCAAACTTCATGCTTGCGTGTGCCATGAATCCATGTCCCTGCGGTCATTACGGCGATCCGAACCACCAATGCACCTGTTCGCCGGTACTCATTCAACGGTATATGGCTAGAATATCGGGTCCATTGCTTGATCGAATCGACATCCACATCGATTGTCCGGCCATTAAATATAAGGAGCTTGCCGGTGAACCCGGAGGAGAAACCTCTGAGGATGTGCGTAGTCGTGTTATGAAAGCACGTGAAGTTCAGTTGACAAGGTTCGGTGACCCCACTTTTCGACATCGGCGCATTTATTGCAACGCCGATATGGAGTCGAGGGAAATCCGCCACTTTTGCCGCTTGGATGGACGCAGCGCTGAACTGATCAAACTGGCCGTGGAAAAACTTGGTCTTTCGGCCAGAGCCTATGATCGAATTCTGAAGGTTTCCCGAACCATTGCCGATCTGGCAGGATCATCCAATATCAAAGCCGATCACGTCAGTGAAGCAATACAGTACCGCAGTCTGGACAGGAAGTATGATTGATGCTGTTGCCGCAGACTAACACGGATTACGATATTTTATCCAAGAAATCCTCAGATTATTTGTATCAAAAGTATTCTGCACTCGTTACGTGAGACCGTGTGGGAGCTGGATATTCAGAAATAACAACCAATATCCTCTGGCTGAGCAAAGCTTCAAGATTATTGGAGTCAATCCCTGTCAATTTTTGTTAAAATTTATAAACAAGTCCGCTCCGGATTCCAATATCTCTGATCGAGGCTTTTCCTATTTTGTCTCCGAACGCAAGAAGGAGACGAGGTCCACTGAACTTTTTGTCGTATTCAATCTGATGTGACCGGAAAACGGCATCCAACGTGAAATCAAAATGTTGACTCAATATGAATATCTGACCCATGCCAATCTCCAGACTGCTCCCATATCTTGAAGCAGTCTTGAAATACACGTCCGTCAGCCTTCCATCAAAATGATACTGATCGATGAATTTTCCGGGTGCCCGGTTCATCCTGATGATGCCAATCTTGGCCTGAATGTACGTATTGGGCCAATCCGTCGGCCAGGGCATAACCCTGAATCCACCTGTGAAGCTCCAGAACTTGAATTCGTTTTCAGGATAAATCGATCCGAAAGGATCCCTGAATATCAGGGTGTCATTTTTGTCGCCTTCATATGGGACGAACGTTGATTGGCTATTCCGGCTTCCCAGAATTTCTGAATAGCCTACACCTGCCAGAATGCTAATTCGATTGGTCAGGCGAATCGCCAATCCGCCGTCGACGATCACACCGTGTCCCCCATATTCAAGCGATGCGTCGTGGATAACGGGTTTGAATAACCCTGCGCTCATCTGGATGGAGAATCTTTCAAGCACCTGCGACTTGGCCGAAGACCCAATGGCGGTAATTATGAATGCTGCTACGATCAGGCTTTTCATGACAAACCTCGTTTTTGTTGAACGTGATTCGCAGGAAACGACATACGGGAATGAGTATTTCGTTCATCTCGGATTGATGAGTTTACCCGCATTTCTCCATGTGATTTCATAGTGCGTTTCTGGCTACCGCATTTTAAGAGTACATCAAACATTCTTGATTGTCAAGTGTCGCAAGGGTCAATAATGTGGCATGGTGTTCATGCTTCGTGGATTCAGGCGACTCGTCATTGAGATGCGATCAAGAATGGCATTTCTTCAATCTGACCGTCGTCATGTAATTATTGAGGATGTGCTGCCTGTTTTTCTCACGACCTGGGTCAGCGTTTTGAATCCGACTTGAGTGTACATTGAAGAAAAATGCCCGAGGTTTTTCATGTCTTATCGTATTGCGTGGCTTCCCGGTGACGGTGTCGGCATCGAGGTGCTGGAGGCAGCGCGTCTGGTGCTGGATGCCGTAGGATTCGACGCCGAGTACATCGACGGGGATATCGGCTGGTCCTATTGGTGCTCAGAAGGCGATGCTCTTCCGATCAGGACAATCGAATTGCTGCATGAAGTGGATGCCGCCATGTTTGGCGCCATCACATCGAAGCCCGTCAAGGAAGCAGAAAAGGAACTGTCGGATGATCTCAAAGGGACGGGTCTGGTCTATCGCTCACCGATTGTTCGTATGCGTCAACTATTTGATCTGTTCATCTGTCTTCGACCGTGCAAAGCCTATCCCGGCAATCCTCTGAATCTGCGTAACGGGGTCGATATCGTCGTTTTTCGCGAAAATACGGAAGATTTGTATGCCGGCGTGGAGTTCAGCCCTGTTCCCGAGATGCTGTCTGAACAGTTGGCAACTTTGAGCAAACCCTTTGCGGCCTTCAAGAACCTGAAAGGCGACGAGTATGCAATTTCCTGTAAGATCAATACCCGAGGAGGTTCGGAGCGGATAATCAGGGCGGCTTTTGAATTTGCACAAAGACACGGACGAAAAAAAGTTACTGTCGTACACAAGGCAAACGTGGTTCGAGCAACGGACGGCATGTTTCTTGAAATCGCCAGGGAAGTTCACAAGTCCTTTCCGAAGATTGAGATGGACGATGCCAACATCGACGCCATGACCATGTGGCTCTTGAAAAACCCGCTGAACTACGATGTGCTTGTTGCCCCGAACCTTTACGGCGATGTCATCTCAGATCTCTCAGCGCAATTGGTCGGAGGACTGGGGTTCGGCTGTTCCGGCAACATCGGTTCAAAGCTCGGTGTTTTCGAGCCCAGTCACGGCTCTGCGCCAAAATACGCCGGTTTATACAAGGTCAATCCTATTGCAACCATACTATCAACCAAACTCATGCTCGAGTGGCTCGGAGAAACTGAAAAGGCCGCGCAAATAGAAGCAGCCACTGCTCAGGTTATCCAGGAAGGGCGCGTTCGCACGTACGATATGGGCGGGAACGCGAAAACACTGGAAATGGCCAACGCCATTGCGGGCAAGATATAAGGAGAATCATGAAACGTAAAACAACACAATTGAGAGAAGCCATAATGGATCGCCGGGCGGTCACCGTGCCCGGATGTCATGACGTGATGAGTGCAAAGATCATCGAATCCTGTGGATTCGAAGCAACGCAAGTGTCCGGATTTGGCCTTGCGGGTTCCTACCTTGGTAAACCCGACGTTGGATTGATGCAGATGAAGGATATCCTTGATCTTACCTGGAATATAGTGCAGGGTGTGGACATACCGGTCATGGCAGACGTGGACACCGGGGGGGGCAACGCGGTTAATGCGGCCTGGATCACAGAACGCCTGATCAGCATGGGGGTCGCCGGAATGAACATCGAAGATCAGGTTTTCCCGAAACGGTGCGGTCATATGAGTGGGAAAGAGGTAATCTCCACTGAAGAAATGTTCGGGAAGATTCGAGCCTGTTCCCGGGTGCGCGATCGAATGGATCTGGATTTCGTCATCAATGCCCGTACGGATGTCTTTGCACTAAAGGGGTTGGAAGAAGCGGTTCTTCGATGTAATACGTATTTCAGTGCAGGCGCGGATCTGGTTTTTATCGACGGTATACGAAGTCGTGCGGATATTGAAAGGGCGGTTCATCTGCTCGACGGCCCGCTGTCGGTTAATTTGATGGATGGTATCACCGGCGTGAAGACGGAGCTTATACCCGTTCCGGATCTTGCACGCCTGGGCATCGGCCGCGTCTCGATTCCGGTCGCTTCCATCATGGTTATGCATAAGGCATTGACCAGATTCTTTGGTACCCTTCGGGCGTCGCCATCGGGCATATTGAAGGGTGAAGAGTGGTGGGCCACTTCTTTCGACGAGTACACGAACTTTGTCGGCTTGAATACATATCGGGAGATGGAGAAAGACTTTCTTCCTACCACCAAGATGGCCGCAAAATACCAGGACCACGAATTTACGTTGGCATAAGGAGAACTGCGATGGGAATGACACTGGCTGAAAAAATACTGGCACAGTCGGCAGGCGTACAGCATGTCACCGAGGGCGACGTTCTGGAGGCCAAGGTTGATCTTGCCATGTCACATGAAAATGCCGCATTGGTCATCAACCAGTTTATGGATATCTACCAAGGCACCGATCTCAAGCCGAACGTGTGGGATCCGGATCGCATAGCTATTGTTTTTGATCATAGGGTGCCGGCCGAGAGTTCCAAGACGGCCACCAACCAGAAAAAAGTCAGGGGATTTGTTGAACAGCAGGGAATAAAGAAATTCCATGATGTTCGCGGCGATCGCGGTGGGATATGTCATCAGATCCTGCCCGAATTCGGCTACGTGCATCCGGGCCAGCTTGTGGTCGGCACGGACAGTCACACGACCACGCATGGGGCGCTGGGGGCGCTTGCATTCGGCATCGGAGCGACGGAAATGGCCTCCGTTTGGGCGCTTGGTACTCTTCGGGTGGAAGTTCCAAAATCCATCTTTGTCAACATCTATGGTCACTGCCCGCCCGGCATCTACGCCAAGGATATTATTCTTAACCTGATCGGCAAGATTTCCTCGCAAGGCGCCAACTTCCGTGTTCTTGAATTTCACGGAGAGGCGATCGACGCCATGTCAACGTCCGGGCGAATGACATTGTGCAACATGGCTGTTGAGGCCGGCGCAACGGCGGGCATGGTTCAGGGAGACAAAGAAACGGTGAATTATCTGATTGGACACGCCGGACTGGAGAGTATCGATGTGGATTTTCCGATGGCCGATTACGATGCCGTCTATACCGAGCGTATCGACATCAATGCGTCCACGCTTTCACCCCAGATTGCGGTTCCGCATGCCGTGGACCATGTTTGTCCGATCCATGACGTCGAAGGTATCAGGATCGATCAAGTGGTGATTGGTTCGTGCACGAACGGCAGGATTGATGATCTGGCTGTGGCGGCTCATACGATGCGCAATCGTCATGTGGCCAAGAATGTGCGCGTTCTCGTGTTCCCGGCATCATGGAAAATTTATCGAGAAGCCATGGATCGCGGTTACCTCGATGCACTCACAAATGCCGGAGCTGTCATAATGAATCCGGGCTGCGGGTGCTGCCTGGGAGTACACCAGGGGGCACTTGCCGATGGAGAGACGGCCTTGTCAACTACCAATCGCAATTTCAAGGGTCGGATGGGAAATCCCAATGCGGAGGTTTATCTCTGTTCACCGGCCGTTGCCGCCGCCAGTGCACTCAAAGGGTACATCACGGATCCAAGAAATAATTAGGAAGGAGAGAGCCATGGCTAAAGTCGTTTTGAAACTGGAAGATGATGTTTCCACCGATGTTATTTATCCCGGACGATATATGGCCACCGTACTCCCTTCCGAGACACCAAAATATGCCTTCGCAGATCACGCCGTGTTCAATGAAAAACTCAATCAGGGAAAAATCCCGGCGGGAAGTATCCTTGTTGCGGGACTCAATTTCGGGTGCGGCTCCTCTCGTGAACAGGCGGCGTCGTGCCTGCAGGGTCACGGGCTGATCGTTCTGGCAAAAAGTTTTTCCAGAATTTTCATGCAAAATGCCGTCAATGTAGGATTAAGAGTCGCGGTGGTGTCTGAACTTGAAGCGAAAGAAGGCGATGAGCTTGAGCTTGCGCCAAATCGGGTGACCAATCGGACATCCTCCAGAGATTTTGCCATTCAGGTCCTACCAAAAGCCTATCGGGAAATCATGGAAGGCGGAGGACTTATTGCGCATGCGCGAAAAAAACTGCTGGAAAGAACACACCGTACGTCTTAGATCCATCCCAATCCTTGAAAAGGGAGGACGCCATGAAAGAAGAAATGGAGTGCCCGGGAATTCTCGAGCTCATGGAACAGGCCATCGATAAGGAAGAGGAATTCAAGAAGTATCTGCATCGCTGCGCACAATGGGTGGAAAACCCCAAAATCAAAACCTACTTCGAAGAATTGGCGGATGAAGAAGCCCGGCATCGCGAAAAGCTGGAAGCTTTTCTTGACGATCTCAAAGCCGAGTACGCCGTATACGAAGCCATTGTGGAAAGCGAAGAACATTACTCAGGGTGAAATATATCTACCAGCGCTAACTCCCGCTGCCGTCTTCTTGCTGGTGCGGGAATCCGTTGATAGAACCCAGTTCGAACTTATCCCGCCGAAAGGTCGGTTCACTTCGTACGTAAGCTCCCAGCAAACGTGCCAACGCAATTAGTGAGCGTATATGAACCCTTTCGTATCCATGAGAGCCTTCCAATCCGAAACAAACCAACGACGTTCTAAGATCGTTTCCCGCATCGATGGCTGATGCACTGTCGCTTTTGTAGTAACGAAAAATATCGCGGCGATGGACGATATCGTTTTCCCGGCACAGTTGAAGCAGCTTGTGAGTCAGGTGGTAGTCAAAAGGACCTGCAGAATCGAGCATACAAATTGTAACTCCGTCGACGCTCGAATTCTGGACCTCCGCGACGGTTGCGTTATCGACAGTGACCATTTCCGCAATATCCCGGTGCAGAATGGCTGAAGCTCCGGATCCGATTTCCTCCGAAATGGTGAATAATAAATGGCAATCCACCGGAATTTCTGCCTTTGCATCACGCAGTGCTTTTGCCGTTGCCAAGAGAGTTGCTACTCCTGCCTTGTCATCCAAATGGCGCGAATTGATAAACCCGGTTTCTGTCATCTCGAAACAGGGGTCGATAGAGATGTAGTCGCCAACCTGGACGCCAAGCTTATCAAGTGACTCCTTGTCCGGCGTTGTGTTGTCAATTCGTACTTCGACCTGATCCCAGTTGACGGGTTGACGGTCGACGTCGTCTCCATACGCGTGGCCGCTCGCAAGCAACGGCAAGATGGTACCTCTTTCCATCCCATGATCTTTTATAATCGTTACACGGGCGCCCTCTGCAAATCGACTGGACCACGTTCCTATGGGCGTAATCGCCACGTGTCCATTGGGCTTAAGTTCCCGAACCATTGCACCGAGCGTATCCAAATGGGCCACCAGCGCTCGGTCCGGCTTTTCCATTTGACCTTTGATGTCGGCACGAATGGCACCTCGGCGGGTCAGTTCAAAAGGAAGACCGAGTTTTTCCAACTCTCCGCAGGTGAAGTGCACGATATTGTCGGTGTAACCGCTTGGGCTTGGGATGGCAATGAGCGCACGCAGGGTTGCCAGCAAATAGTCCTGGTCTACATCAATTGTTTTCACGGATCAACCTCGTTTGTGGAAATAGATAGTCGACAAATTTTTCAACCAACGGCTGCGGCTCATGATTGGCAAGGCCCGGTCTTTCATTGGCCTCGATAATCACGTATTGTTCTTGCTGCACGGACGGCACAATGAAATCAAAACCCACAACCGGAATATTCAGTAACCGTGCCGCCTGTTCGGCTGCGCGTCCAAGTTCCGGATGGAGTTTGGGAGTGACATCATGTATCGTTCCACCGGAATGCAGGTTGGCCGCTTTGCGCACGAGAATTCTCTTATTCTTGGGCAGTATAGAGCGGAGAGAAAATCCGGATTCTTTGACGCATCGTTCTGTCTCCTCATCCAACGGGATATGACTCTCACCGCCGGTGGCCGCTGCCCGTCGACGACTTTGTTTCTCGATCAATGTTTTCACTGTATGTTGTCCCGTTCCCACAATTTCAGGAGGCTTGCGTATGGCGGCTGCCGCGACTTTAAAGTCCACGACGACAATGCGCAAATCCTGTCCGTCCACAAATTCTTCCAAAAGAACGGTATCCGATATGGTCGCCGCCTTTCGAACAGCCTTCTTTAGATCGTCGGGGGTTCGGACTCCAACACTGATACCCTTGCCTTGTTCGCTGTCCAGGGGTTTTACCACAACCTCCCGATATTTGTCAAGGAATGCGTTATTCTCTTTTACAATGCCGGCGACTTGCTGGGCCGGCACTCGAACCCCATGATTACGCAGCAACGTGGACGTGATGCGTTTATTGTCGCACCGTTTGTAGGCAATGGCGCTCGTCATATCTGTAAGAGATTCAAAACAGACAATGGATCTTCCTCCGAACGTCAGACGGAAGTATCCTGATTCGTCATCAAGAACTTCAACTGCAATACCGCG
>JAGQUY010000386.1 GCA_020438245.1 Bacteroidota bacterium | reverse complement strand
CTTAATAGTGCCGGTCCCTTGGCACAGACGGGAAATGGGGGCCGCCCAGCGATTGGACCATTTGGGCAGGTACTATTCCCTAAAGGGAACGGTCCGCTTCAGAGAATTTCACACGCCCCTACCCATGGTCAAGCGGTTGCATCGCCCGTTGTTTACCATACAAACGTTGAAATGGGTTACTCAGCAGCCGTATGATCTTGTTTATGTACGCAATTTCATGCATGCCCGTCGAGCCTTTAGGATGGGCCTTCCCGTGCTGTTCGAAACCTATCGATTCAGCAAGTCGGAAAAAGATATTAGGTCCTTGATTCCGCTTTTGAACAAGGGCACTCATTTCAAAGGCGTCATCGTTCATTCCGAGTTGGCCAGACGGTATTGGCTGTATTTGGGCGCGAATCCTGCCAAGATTATCACTGTTCACAATGGGGTGGACCCCGGGGAACAGGCAGAATGCGGGGACCGCGATAGTCTAAGAAAAAACCTGGGGCTTCCGACTGACCGGCCCATCATAACCTATGCAGGTAACACCGACAAGTCCAAAGGCCTGGACAGCATTTTTGAGATCGCCCGTGAACTGCCGGATTTCCTTTTTCAGATCGTAGGCGTTAATCGCCAGCGTGACTATTCGAGACTGGCCGAGCTTGCTCATCAAATGAAACTGGAAAACATTAGGATGATAGACTGGCTGCCGCCCGGTGAAGTACAGCCCTATCTCCAATCTTCCGACGCCCTGATTATCCCGCCGACGTCGAAGCCTCTCGTCACGAACGGCAATACGGTTCTTCCGATAAAAACCTTCGCCTATCTTGCATCCGGCGTGCCGGTGCTTGCGCCCCGACTCCCCGATACTTCTGATATTCTCGAGCATGAAAAGAATGCTTTTCTGTTGCAGCCCGATCGCCCAAAGGACAATGCGCGCGAGATTAAAAGGCTCTTTTCAAACTCGGATCTGCTCAAGCATATTGGTCTGGAAGGACGGAAAACAGCCGCCCGTTTCACCTGGGCAGCGCGAGCGGAAAAAATTGCATCGTTTCTCGATAATTCGATGGGTGCTTAGTTTGTCCACCGCCAAAAAAGCCGGCACCATTCTCTTCAGCAACGTGATCACAACAACTGGTCAGGCACTGCTCCTCATCGGACTTGCCCGCTGGATGGACAAGGAACTGCTCGGCGAAGTTTTCAAAGTATTTTTGATCTATAAAACGGCGATCCTTCTTGGCAATCTCGGTTTCAATGACAATCCGTACTATTTTATCCCGAAGCTTCAGACCCGGCAGTACGGAAAGTTTTTTCTGCAATCCGTGTGGATTCTCCTGCTGGCCGGTTTGGCGACGGGCGTTCTTGCCGCTCTTGCTTTTCAATTCTATGTAGGCCGGTTGTGGATTTCGCTGATCTTCATTCCCATCATCACGATCGAGCTGGCATCGTCGATGACGCCCGATTTCCTGATAGCCGTGGGGCGGGTCCGCGAATCGTCCGTCTTCAACGTCTTTTTTTCCGTATTGTACGTAGTCATGGCCCTGGCCGCCTGTCTGACCGGGAACGATCCTATCGCCAGACTGACCTATGCCATACTTCTGTACGGTGTGCTGCGTGCCGTGGCGACGGCTCTCTTGATGTATTCCTATCGTTCTTCAAGTGAAGCTCTGCCGACGGGAATGCTGCGACAGCAATTGGATTTCGGCATACCGCTCGGACTCTCCACTATTAACTATCGCATCAATAAGCAGGTCGACAATTATGTTGTCGCGGGGTTTTTCAACAGCGTGACGTTCGCCGAATATACGGTTGGTTCTTGGGAGATTCCCATGTTGCTCAAAATACCGTACAGCATCACAACCGCCTATCTGACCAAATACGCCGCGTGGTTTGACCAAAGGAACCTGGTCGAGCTGCACAAGAAATGGCTGGCCGTCTCGGAAAAAATTATTCTGATTCTCATACCGGTTGCGTCATTTTTTCTGATATTTGCGCAGGAAGTTATTCACGGGCTGTTTGGCAGTCGGTACCAGGAAGCTGTCGTGGTATTTCAAATCTTCACCCTGACGCTATTTACACGCGTGAGTTCGTACACCGGACTGCTGAAAGCGATGGGAGATACCAAGTATGTTATGCAGAACAGTTTTCAACTCCTCGCCCTAAATCTGGTCTTCACGCTTGCCGGAGTTCAGTTATTGGGCTTGTACGGAGCACCTATTGGAACGTTGACCGCCAACCTCGTCACCCTCGTCTTCGCGCTGAAACGTCTTGGCAAACATTTGAACCAACCTATCAGCCGTCTTTTGCCCTATGCGTTTCACCTGAAGGTCAGCCTTCTTTCACTGACGCTTGCCGGCGCCCTCAAGTATGCAGCCATGTTTTCCTATACAGAAGAATGGCTCACGCTGGCAATCTCCGTTCCGCTCTATTTGACTCTTTTTGTTGTGACCGGATCCTGGTTTCAACTGATCGGCAAAGACGATCGGGAATACATACTTTCCATCTTCAAGAGTAGAAGGGCACGACATGCCTGATAAGATCATTAAACCGAACGTGGCCGTATTCCGTTCCAATTTCCTGCCGTACTCGGAAACGTTCATCCACGACGAATTGAGAAATCACATTCGATACAACGTAACTGTTTTTGCAAGAACTTGGAGGAACGCGGACCGCTTCCCGGGGCACGACGTGGTCTTCATCGAAAAGGAACCGGGCTTCAGAAACCGTGCAGAGTACATCTATTACCGTAATTTTCGCAAAAGCTGGACTTTCGATCGCGTATTGTCCAAGAAGCCATTCATGTTGATTCACGCTCATTTTGGATACGATGGAATATACGCTCTGCCCTTCGCCCAAAAGTATAATCTCCCTCTTATCGTTTCATTCTGGGGTCACGATGTCACCATTCTCGCCGGACAGGAAAAATTTCTCCCCAAATGGGAACGATACTGGCGTCACTACAAACAGATGGAACAGGAAGCGGGTGCGTTCCTTTGCGTATCCGATGATCTTCGTCGAATGATGATTGACGTCGGATGTCCACCGGAAAAACTGCATGTTCAGCCACAAGGGATTGATTTGTCCAGATTTCGTGCAGATCGAAAAAATTCGGACGTCTTTCAGGTCCTGATGGTCGGGCGATTTGTGGAAAAAAAGGGATTTGAATACGGCATCGACGCGTTTGCAAAAGCTTTCAAAGATAGAAACGCAGAACTGATTATCGTAGGAGAAGGGCCGCGAGCAGAGAATTACAAATCGCTTGCCAACAAGTACGGTTTGAACGGAAGGCTGCGATTCACCGGAAATCAGACGACGGAATCGGTCATTGAAATCTTACAACAAGCCTCTGTTCTTATGGTTCCCAGCATCACAGCGTCGAGCGGCGACAAAGAGGGCCTCCCAACCGTTATCAAGGAAGCCATGGCATGCGGACTTCCGGTAATCGCGTCCCGGCACGGAGGCATTCCGGAGATCATATCAGACGGAGTGGAGGGTTTTCTGACAGAGGAGCGTGATGCAGATGCTCTTGCCCGATGTCTTGTCCAATTGTCGGAAAACCGGTCCGACGCGCATCGTATGGGGCGAGCCGGGCGAAGAAAGATTGAAGAAGATCACGATGTGGTGAAACTGAACGAACGGCTGGAACTCATCTATGATGACGTGATTAAGCGTCACCGTGAGAAGGCCCCTTATATCGGAGAATTCATACCT
>JAGQUY010000385.1 GCA_020438245.1 Bacteroidota bacterium | reverse complement strand
CCTGGATCTTGTTACCGTACTCTTCCTGACGCGCTATATCAAACGGCCGCTGCACCTCTTTGGATTGATCGGATCTCTTTTCCTTTTGTGCGGAATTGGTATCAACACCTACCTCAGTGTGGAATGGATGATGGGCACCCCGATCGGCAATCGCCCGATTCTATTTCTGGGAATTCTTCTCGTCCTCGTCGGTATTCAGATTGTCACTACCGGATTGATCGGCGAGATGATCACCCACCACTTCCAAAAAAACAAAGATTACCCCATCAGCGAAGCCATCGACTGACATGGCTGAAAAAAAGCGCGACATCAAGATCATTGCCACCAATCGGAAGGCCCGGCATGAGTATGAAATTATGGACAAGCTGGAAGCAGGTATTGTCCTGATGGGCAGTGAGGTCAAGTCGTTGCGGGAGGGAAGAGTCACTCTTCAGGATTGTCATGCACGAATCGAAAATAACGAGGTTATTCTGTACCATATGCACATCCCGGAGTATAAGCAGGCGAACCTCAACAACCATCCCGAATACCGCCCACGCAAATTATTGATCCATCGTACGCAAATACGAAAATTACAGAAACAAGTCGAAGAAAAAGGTATGACGCTGATCCCCCTGAGCCTATACTTCAATGAAAAGAATCTGGTCAAAGTGGAACTGGCTGTCGCGCGCGGGAAGAAGCTCTACGACAAGCGCGAAAGTATTGCGAAACGGGATGAAAACCGGCGGCTGCAAAGGGAGTATGGTCGGCGGCATTAGCACACGGGTTATTTGGACGGACCGGTCAAAGAAAACCACAGACATTCAGCATAAAACCCAAGGCGTTGGAATCCCGCTCCCACGAACTCGTCATCAACATAAACGTCGTTGGGATACAGCCTTCTCCAAAATCGGTACCCAAGTGTTCTCAGGTGACTCCGGTATTTTTCCTCATTGAATAGATTTTCCAATATCATTACACGCGGTCTGTGCTTCTTCGAATCCAGCCCCGAAAGTACTTCCAGTTCCCAGCCTTCAACGTCAACTGCAAGAATATCAATTTCAGTAATTCCCGGAATTTCGCTTTCAAAAAGGGTCGAAAGCCTTCGAAGCCTCACTTTGATCGTCCTTTTGTCCAAATGATCGTTGAGTTTCGCAAAAGAGTCTTTGATGCCGAGAGATGAATAGGATTCAAAAGAGACTTCTCCGTCTTCGTACTTTGTACGGTGTGAGTCAACGACGATAAAATCGACATCGTCCTCATCCCGATCCCCGCAGGCAAAGGCGTAGATTTCGTTGCCCTGTTGCTGATGCAAGACATAAAAATCAGGATTGGGCTCTATGGAAACTACTCGCCACTTTATTTGCCGATAATAAGACCCGATGGATAAGAAGTCCGGCCGCGCGGCCCCAATCTCCACAAGTACTCCCGATTTGCCTTTGGTCGGAAAAAATCGCTTTTGCACAATTTGATCTACGTGACCCTCAGCGACACTTTTCGCTTCTATTTCATTTTCCGCCACCTTCTGTCCTCCGCGCTTATGATCTATGAATTCAGGGCAACGTTTAATACAAAACAACGGGCTCTTGGTCAAGAACAGATTGCCGTGGTCAGGTCAGGAATCCTTTTTTGACGTGGAAGGAGAGTCCAAAGAACAAGCATACAAAAGTAATCGATCCTTCTCACCGGGGACGGTCACAAAATCTTCAAAACGCAGCCCCAGTTTTTCCAGTACACGAATGGACAGGTGGTTGTTGGCCTGCGTAATAGCGGCAACACGCTGAAGCCCAATGTTGGTCACACCCCACTGCAGCACGGCCCGTGCAGATTCGGTTGCATAACCTTTGGAGCAACATTCCGGCAGAAAAGCGAATCCAATGTCCTTGTCCTGGAGGTAATCTCTCTTGATCAATCCGCAGATGCCGATCGGAGCACCGGTTTCTTTCAACTGAACGAGGAGCAGACCGAACCGGTGTCTCCGGTAGCTGTCCATCGGGCCGGTTACAATGTACCGCCGAGCATCCTCCAACGTCCGAACGCCCTTGTCTCCGATGAATTCCAAGAAGGATGGTTCGTTGAGCAATTTTAGGATAAAGCCGTCATCCTCTTCCGTCAATGGCCTGAGTACCAACCGATCCGTCTCGATTATCGACATGGAATCCCTCAAAGGTTGATTTACGTGCCAAGATACAATAAATATCCCTTCCGATGACGATTTTTTTAATGTTGCATCCGAAATGCCCAGGGCGTATTTTTTCTGTACCAGTCTTTATAACCCTTTAAAGAACAGCGTCGTGAAAGCGAGGAGGTTTGTATGAAAACCGTCAGCGATATTATCTCCGGTCGGGAGCTTTATTATGTGCCCCTGGGCATAACCGTCATCGAAGCCGTAAAATATATGGCTTCAAAAAATGTCGGTGCGGTTGTGATCGTTGACAATGAGACGAATCGGAATCTTCGCGGAATTTTTTCCGAACGAGATCTGTTGAAACGGGTCGTACAGGAGGGGCTTGATCCTAACACGACAAAAATTGAAGAAGTCATGACCAAAAATGTGGCGGTCGGAAACGCCAATGAATCGTATGATGTCTGTCTGGACTCGATGAAGAAAATAAAGTCTCGCCATCTCCCAATCGTTGACGGGCAGAGGCTGATTGGAATGGTTTCGATGCGGGACCTGATGGAAGTTAAGATTCAGGATGGTGGAGAAGAAATACAAATGATGAATGCCTATATTCATGACATCCCCAAAAGCTCCCTCTGAATCCGACATTCGTCGTGCACAACAGCTTTTCAATGAAGAAGCCTTTTTTGAATGCCATGAGGCTTTGGAAGCACTGTGGAAAGAAGCCGAAGATCCGGAGGTTAAGCTTTTGTTGCAGGCCGTCATCCACGTTGCCGTGGCCCTTCACCATCGCAAAGAGGGAAACTTGAATGGATTCGAAAACCAGGTAAGAAAAGGATTGATCAAACTATATAGTGTGGACCTGAAGCAAATGACCGGTGTGATGAGGTTTGATCTTAATACGTTCAGGAATCAAGTGGTTCGCCTCAAGAATCAGCCAAAATCAAATACGCCCCTGCCCAAGTTGATTAACGGGTCGGCAGGACGACCGTAAACGTTGATCCCTTCCCCACTTCACTGCTTACATGAATATGTCCGTGATTCTCTGCAATTAAACGACTGCAGATGGAGAGACCCAGCCCCATGCCCTCGCTCTTGGTCGTAAAGAAAGGATTGAATATTTTTTCTATGTTCTCGGGAGATATTCCCGCACCCTGATCAACGATCTCAATGGCGACAAAGGGAAGTTTTTTGTCGAAAACACCTTCGGACCACTGAAGATGAGGTTTCTCGCCGATGGTAATCGCCGAGGTTCGGACCACCAAATCACCTCCGTTGGGCATGGATTGCAACGCGTTCAGAAAAATGTTCATTAAAACCTGCTCTACCTGATGCGAATCCGCATAGATTTGCGGTACCACATCGGAAAATTCTTCTCTGAAACGGATCTGTTTTTTGTTGAGTTGCGTTGCGAGCAGCAGATAAATGCTGTCGATGACGGTTTCCACGTTGAAGTAGTCCCTCGCCGGTTTCACCGGTTTTGCAAACTTGAAAAAATCCGTCAACAGATTATTAACTCGATCGATCTCCCGCACAATGCGGCTGACCAATTCAAGCCGGGGGTCATTCTGCTCGAACGATTCCTCAAGCACCTGTGCCGCCGTCTTGATTCCGCCCAGCGGATTACGAACTTCGTGGGCAATACCCGTGGCCAATTCACCCATTGTTGCCAGGCGGTCCATCCGTTCGACCTGCTGCCGCATCATGCTCATTTCGGTCAAATCCCTGAAGGTAATGATCACGCCGATCTGTTCATTTTTTTCTATCAAGGGCGCGGTGCTGAAGCCGATCGGAATAATTGCGCCTGCTTTGGATACGACCTTGACCTCTTTGCTCTCAAATCGTTTATTTGGGATGAGCATCAAATCGATAATCTTCCCATTCACCTCGGGTTCGGAAATGATCTCAAGCAGATTCTTGCCAAGCAATTCATTGGTCCGATAGTCCAGAGTCTTGGCCGCATTGGTATTGAGAAAGGTGATACTGCCTTTCATGTCGATGCAGATGAGGCTGCTGCTCATATTACCGATAATATTTCGGTAAAACTTGTATACCCTTTCGTACACTTTGGCTTTGTCATAAAGCCGTTCAACCAGTTCTTTGGATATGCCCTGACTGGGCGTGAGGCTGGATACGTCCTGCTTATCGTCCGCCACAGAGGTTTCCCCCGACTCCTGCTTCTTGTCAAGGGGCATCAGGTCGCTCAATTCACGGTTGAGCAGCTCAAACGCTTCTTTCTTTTCTTCAAATCGTTTACTCATGATTCACAGGAGATTGATTGGATCCACGTCAATGTTGAATTGAACCCGGTTATTGCGGTGTTTTTCGCTGTAGAGTTTCAGGCTGTTTCGCAGTAAAGCCCGTGTGAGAGAACCTGATCGGTCAGCCGACTTCAACGTTTTAAGAAGAACATGCCAACGGAATTGGTTCCTGATTTTCAGAATTGGCGCGGGCGAGGGACCCAACACCGAACAGTGTGCAGACAGCGTGTTCTTTTGCAATTGTTCGCGAAAAATATCGGAAAAAAAGCCGCTATGTTCAATAGCTAAATTCTCATCCAATGCCCTGAACTGGACCAAAATCAGCCTGCTGAAAGGCGGATATCGCGCTTCTTTTCGAAACGTGATTTCTTCCCGGTAGAAGCCGGAAAAATCGTGGGTCCTGGCATGCTGAATGGCATAGTGCTGAGGTCTGTAGGTTTGTACAACAACTTTTCCTGACTTCTCTTTTCTTCCGGCTCTTCCGGCCACCTGTGTCAGTAATTGAAAGGTACGCTCAGAGGAGCGAAAATCGGGAAATAATAAATTGGTATCCGCTGAAATAACACCAACCAATGTCACGTTTTCAAAATCAAGCCCCTTTGTAACCATTTGTGTGCCAATCAAAATTTGCGTTCCACCTGACTTAAACTGCTCCAGAATATCCGTGTGCGACCCTTTCCGGGAAGTCGTATCGAGATCCATTCTGGTATAGGTGGCCGAAGGAAACAGCCGGTCGATTTGCTCTTCAACTCGCTGAGTGCCAATCCCTTGGCTTAGCAGATTGGATTCTCCGCAGGATGGACAGGTCCGATAGGCGGGAAGCGTATAGCCGCAATAGTGACATTTCAATCGCAGCTTAAAGCGATGGAAAGTGAGATGGATACTGCAGTGCGGACATTCCGCCGAGTGTCCGCACGAATAGCACTCCAGAGCATTGGAATACCCTCGGCGATTTTGAAAAAGAATAATCTGTTCGCGGGATTTCAGTGATTGCAGCATTCTGTCTCGCAACGGCTTGGAAAGAACGGGTTGCCAGTTTTCTGTATGCACTTCGATTTGTTTTCGCATATCCACAAGCTCAACCGGCGGAAGCGGAATATTGCCTATACGGCGATCCAGAGTAAGCAGCGTGTATTTCCCGTCCTCTGCATTGAAAAACGATTCGATACTGGGAGTTGCCGAACCCAAGATAACAACGGCCTTGGACTGACTTGCACGTACGATCGCACAATCTCGGGCTTGATACTTTGGCGTCAGATCGTTTTGTTTGTACGTGGTCTCATGCTCTTCGTCGACGACAACCAAACCAAGATTCTCCACCGGCGCGAACACGGCGGATCGGGCGCCAATTACGATTTTTAGTTCTCCGGACCGGATCTTGCGCCATGCATCGAATCGTTCTCCGTGTGACATGGCGCTGTGCTGAATGGTGACAAGGGGACCAAACCACGAACGAAAGACGGCAACCGTTTGCGGCGTCAGTGAGATTTCCGGGACAAGCACGATGGCGGACTTGCCCAGAGCTACTGTTTCCCGGATTGCCTCTATGTAGACCTGCGTTTTTCCGCTGCCTGTAATACCATGCAGAAGGAACGTGTGGAACGAACCGGCCTGCACTGCCCGGACAACAGTATTCACACAACGCTGTTGGTCAGAATTCAGCGTCAGGTTTGGTTTTGTTTCGGGAGCCCGATCAAAGGGAGACCGGATTCTTTCGCGTTCGGTGATCTTCACCAGACCCTTCTTGGCAAGCGCTTTGAGCGCTTCCCGGCTCGATGCAATCTCCTGTAATGCGACGGATTGGACTACGCCATCGGGAGCGACGGTTTTTAGGTACTGGAGCATAGCCGCCTGTTTGACAGACCGCTTTTCGAGCATCTTCAGACTTTCTTCAAATCGCTCCGGTTCGTCAACAAGATGGGAGGCCAGATGGACTATTTTCTCGAATTTTATTCTAACGGAAGCGTCCTCAAGAACTTCCTTTTCTTCAATAATACCCAAGCGTTTCAGTTCCTCGAGATTCTTTGAAATGGCCGTACTTCCAATCTTCTTGGACAAAGCTTTGAGCGAAAGGGATCGATATACAAAGAGTGCTTTTAATATCTTTGACTGAACGGGTTTGGATTTTCGTAGATTGGCTATCTCAAATTCGCCGACGGTTTGTTTAAGGGTGATGATTCGTTCGCTGCCCCTTTGCATTCCGGGAGGGAGCATCGATTGCAAAACCATGCCCAACGGCGCCATATAATATTCGGCGACCCAGTCCGCAAGATGAAGCAGGTCCTTCGAAAAGATGGGCCAATAATCCAACAAGTCCGCTATTTCCAGCGCATCGTCGTAGGGTTTTGGGACATGGTGGGTTACATACCCGGTAATTCTTTTCCTGTCAAACGGAACAAGAACCCGGCATCCAGGCAGGGCGAACTCCGAGAATTTTTCCGGTATTCGATAGGTAAATAACTGATCTATGGGAATGGGGACTGCTACCTGGACAGTATGTGCGCGCATGGAGTGGAATATACCCAAGCAATCCGCTATTTGCAACGCGCCAAAAAGAGATTGAATAATGACCTTGGATGCGTATATTTGTCCTTGCCCACGACTATGATGAGTGAAACCAAAGCCGAACTTTCGCGCATAGAGGATCTGCTCCGGATCGACATGAAAAACCGCCCTGTGGACGATTTTATTCAATCGTTCATGAGGCAATTGGAGAAGTATTCCCCGACGCTCCTGCGCACCTTCCGCAAGAATCTCAGCGAAACTCTGACGGACAGAGAAGCATCCCAGAAAGGCCATCTGAAGGCCGATCCCCTAATGGAAATGCTGGATATATCCAAATTTCAGGCCTGGCTTCAGGATAAAGGAATCCACGAAAGAGCGCCGCGAATCATCTGGCAGGGCCTGATGAATCGTTCCTCCGACGAACTTACCCGAATGATACGGAATGCAACGTATGCAGACGATGCGTCGAAGGATCTGATCGACTTCCTTCTGTCAGCTGGAGTCGCAGAAGAGGACGCTTCAACCTTTATTCATATCACGGAGGAAATGGATGTTAGTGTGCCGGAACTTATTCAGCTGGTTTTCCGCATAAATTTTCGCGCAGAAAACGCTGTTCGCGAAGAGGCCCTGCGCGGTTCTATGACACTGAAAGAAATGGTTTCCCTGTACATATATACCGCCTTGCAGGTGGCGTTGAGTGAGTACGGACTTCAGGAGGATATCATTGCGGAAATTTCAAACCGATTGGCTCTCTGCAACAACATGAAACGGCAGTTCATGGTTGTTCAGCAAATTGAGCGGTTTTTTTTCGGGGCATCTTCTACGGATGAGTTCAAGACAAAAACCCGGAACGACTGGATCAAACAGATCAATGACTTTGAGTTGAAGATTGCACTGGAACAATATGTATTGCAGGAAAAGCTGGCCACTTCGGACATGGAGCTCGCCGAAATCTATTCGGAGGCCCATCATATTTTTGATGATGTAAGTGATATTAAGGACGAGACCCTCGCGGTGATCTCCATTACATACCGGCTGGACAATCCGGAAGAAACCGGTCACACCGTGGAAGAGCTGCTGGCCATGATCGATCAGATCAAATTATTGACACTTGAATTCGGACCCCTGAATATTTTGACCCGCGATGTCTTTCAGTTCTTTGAAATTCTCGGAGAGAGTGACCATCACAATCATCTTTTTCGGCAAACCATTTTGACGTTTCGCAGACAGCTCAAACGGATAGGCGAACAGACGCGTAAAATGGGAGAACGGGTTACGTTGAATCACATGATCCTGGCGTATCTGTATTCAAGGTTGGATGCCTATTTGGAGGACTATGAAGGTGACAAAGCCAGCCTGCTCGAAGGAATTCGGGATCGCTTGGCACACTGTCACGATTCCCATCGTCAGTTCGCCATTGTTGACCTGATTGAGCGACACCTCTTTGCAAATCCGGGCCTGATCCAGATTGTCGACGAATCGTATTGGACCGAACTCATCAATACCTTTGAACTTAACATTATATTGGAGATTTATATTGAGCAGGAGTACCTCTTTGGGGGTGCACAGGCTCTATCCAAGAATCAAATCTTGGACCGCATTCAGTCCCACATCAATAACATCAGCGATATTGCCGTTAAGAGCCTTACCGTCGTATTCATAACCGCCCAGCTGTCTGCTATTTTGGAGCAATCCAAGAAACG
>JAGQUY010000384.1 GCA_020438245.1 Bacteroidota bacterium | reverse complement strand
AATTTAACAGTAACTTACCCGTGTCATTCGTTCGGCACGCGAATTGTAGATAAGACAGTCGCAATTCGTGGAGGTACCATGAAAACATTCATTTTCTCGGCTGTCTTGTTCCTGATCGGCTGTCAGTATCCGGCCGGTGTTGACGAATCGACAAGTCAATCATCGGAGTTACTCTCCTGGAAACAAGGTACGATAGAGTACGTTGATCTTGAAGGCGGATTCTTTGCCATTCGCGCGGCCGGCGGACAAGTGTACGACCCGCTCAATTTACCTGAAGAATTCAAAAAGTCCGGTCTCTCTGTTCAGTTTAAAGGAATCGAGCGCCACGATCTCGCATCGGTTCACATGGTTGGCATCTTGATAGAAATTATCGACATAAAAACGTAACGAGGTAAAGAATATGAAACCCATTCCTATCGTTGTGGTTTTCTTGAGTGTGTTGTTGTATTCATGTGAAGAGAACTCCAGGTCGATCCACTCCAAAAAGGAATTGGATCAAATTGTGAATGAGCAGGCGCGCGCAATGATCTTGAGCGGCTTGGGACGCTTCAACAACGCAGGAAACTTCACCTCGGTGAGTGCGGGCGGTCCCGTCTCCAGATGGTTTTGGTTTCCGTGGGGTTACGGGGGAGGCTACGGCGGCGGCGTGGCGGCCGGTGTTGTCAGTTCCACGCCGGTGGACACGTCGTATTACGATCCGGCGACAGGCTATTGGACCTTCCAATACGATTACGATGGGTACTCGGGGCGCATGCGATACAGATTCGATCCCCATGACAACGACGGCTATCCTACATCGGAGACGGATCAATACGAATTCGAATCCACTTTTTCAGGGCGCTTCGATGATCCATTCACCGGCATTGGATATGCGTTTGAAGGAGTATCAGACTATTCTGTTTCAGGTTTCAAAGACTGGAATGACTCTTCAAAAAATGGGGAGTTGGTTTTCAATGGCAATTCAGAAAGCAGCTACAGCCAGTTTTTTGCACCCGACACGGCGGTTCATTTTACATATTTGGAGATGACCGATGACGTCCGCCTTCGACAGCAGGATTGCTTTCCTTATCACGGGACGTCTGAGTATTCCATGATTCAGGACGCTACGCCGGATACGTTCAGTTGGCGATACGAGTCCGGCTGGACAGAAGTCGATTCCACCTCCGGCGACACGGTCTACTACGATCCAACGTACACCATCTCTTACGAAGATTTCAGCTTCATTGGCCGAACCGTTTTTACCGAAAAGGGCATTCACTATGTTATCGACGGAGAAGACTACTTTTACGAGGTTGAGTGCGGAAACAATTCACCACTGGGACTTGGCAGGAGAGCATCAAGTATGGGGAATATACCAAAGAAGGAGAGATAACATATGAAAAGGTCTATTCGGATAGCGTCTGTCGTCTTATTGTCAATGATCGGGTGCAGCGATCAAGGTTCCGATATTCTCTATTTTTCATCGTTTGAATCGAAGAATGACCTGTCGCCATGGGACGGCGTCAACGAACAGATGTTGTCGAGAAGCGCCGCCCCGAACGGAGGGTATCGATCTTTACGTGTCGGCGGCGGATGCCTCCAACCCATCGCTACGCTGCCCCTGCAGGTTGATGCGGACGGGTTTTATCGTCTCACCTGTTGGGCTCGGATGATCGAAAATAACGACGCAGGAATTGTGGTTCGGAAAACCCATGATTTTGAGCCCGTCGCTCAGATTCAGATCAGCGGAGGGGACTGGAAGTCGTATGCAAGCCGGGATACATTTTTCGCCGGTGCGGGGGACAGCCTGACGCTGGAAATTTTCTGCGGAGGGATCATCCTGTCTGAAGCGGAAATTGATCTCCTGACGATTGAAAAAGTCGACTAACGTGAGCGGATTGATGAAAAAAGCAGTTGTTTGGTTGTTGTTGCCGTTCTTTGTCAGCTGCTACGATCGACCGGATCTGGCGGAACTTCGAAATAACCGGCTGCGATGGGAAACAAGGGGGATTTCCAATTATACGTACGAGTTTCAGGCCGAGTGTTTCTGCTCAGTTGAATTTAGCCAACGTTGTGCGGTTCGAGTGGACAACGATACGGTAACATCCGTTACGATCGTTGAAACCCAACTTCCCGTTGTCGAAAGCAAAGACCGGTGGAAGTCCATCGAACAACTCTTTGACATCGCTCAATATGCCATTGAACACGCAGACCGCTTCATGATAACGTATGACGAAACATATGGGTATCCATCCCGGATCGAAGTTGACTATTATACGAACGCCGTCGATGACGAAATCACCTTCAAGGCGGCAAATCTGATTTCCATAAAAAAGTCTGACAGAAAGGATTGAACATTAATCGGGAAACGGATTACATTGGTTCAATGAAGTTTCCTAAGTTCAAGAACATATCCTTTCGAACCCGGATCATATTGATCTTTTGCTCCATTACTGTTGTTTTGGTCGCAGTTCTTGCCA
>JAGQUY010000383.1 GCA_020438245.1 Bacteroidota bacterium | reverse complement strand
TCGATGTTCTTGCCCAAACGGTGCCAGATTTGTCCGAAAAGACTTTCCCTATTTCGTTATCAGAAATGGTTGTCGGGTCTTTCGGGTCATGAAGAAAATGATAGAATCGATCGTTATCATAGAGTATCAGTCCGTCTCCAAAAGTCCCGATCCAGATCCTGCCTCTGGTATCTTGTGAAATCGAGATTGTGTTGTTGGATGGAATGCTTCGGGGGTCGTTCGAATCATGTTTCAGGGCGACAAAGGAATCTGTCTTCTCTTCATACCTGTTTAGGCCGCCTCTGCGGGTACCAAACCACAGACGGCCGCCCCGATCCTCTAGGATGGAAAAAACAGTGCTGTCCGATATCGAACCGTGACGCCCGTCCGGGAAGTAGGATGAAAAACGGCCCTTTTCAAATTTGAGAAGGCACCGTGTTGTACCCAGCCAAATCCGGTTTTGGCGGTCTCGACGAATGACATTCACCGTCGATTGAAGTGCGCCTGCTCTCACGACCGGATCGCTAATCCGCTGGAAGAGTTTCGCAGTCCTGTCAAAGATCTGGAGCCCTGCATCGGTGCCCACCCAAAGTGCCCCGGAGGAGTCTTCTTGAAGGGCGGTGATATAATTGCTCATTAACGCCGAAGGATCTCTGACATTTGCCACGTAGTTGGTGATACTCGTCCCGTCGATACAACTCAACCCATCCAACGTTCCAACCCAAAGCTTACCTTCGTGATCCTCTGCCATGGCCGTAATGGTATTCCCGGGCAGAGTATTTGAGTTACCCGGCTCGTTCTTATACACAACAAAAGAATAACCATCGTACCGGTTAAGGCCGTCCTGAGTACCAAACCACAGGTAACCCTTTGAATCCTGAAAAATAACGTCAACCACGCTTTGAGAAAGACCCTGCTCGAGTGATATCCGCTCAATAATGAAATTAGGATCCTGTGCCACCGCTGAGGTGGCCATTATCAAGATCAGTCCTAAAAGACGATCCCTCATCATGGTAGTCCGGTTAGTTTAGCTGACGGGCTGCTGATTTGTCCAGATACCAAACGACTTCGCCGGCGGTAGGATTGACCAGCTGTGCCGGGACGGGTTCTGAGACGTCGATATTTTTGAGAATTCGATGTACCATTGTACTCTTGGCATCGCCTGCGACCAAGAATAGGATCTTCTTGGCAGCGTTGATCAAAGGTAAAGTGAAGGTAATCCGGCGGGTGTTTAGTTTTTTCACATGGTTCTCAACGACGAGGCTGGCTGTTTCTGAAACTGCATCGGATTGGGGGAACAGAGATGCGGTATGTCCGTCGTCTCCAAGACCCAGCAAAATAAGGTCAAAGGAAGGCCAACTGCCTTCCGGCATCCCGAAAAAATACAGGATTTCATCCTGGTACTGTTGCGCAGCCAGCATCGTATCTTCCTCGCTTGCAACCCGATGCACGTTGTCACCCGGTATGTCGATATGCTTGATCAGATTTTCGAAAGCCAGATGGTAGTTGCTGTCCGGGTGCGTGCTTATGACAGATCGTTCGTCCCCCCAAAACAGGTGCACCTTTGACCAGTCTAGTTTCGACGAAATAAGGTGTTTGTACGTCGCGGCCGGTGTAGATCCGCCGGACAGGACGAGGGTGAACTGGCCATTTTGATCGATCATGGCTCGACCGGTTTCCTCTATGGTTTCGGCCGCGGTCTTGGCCAGATGATCCGCACTATCAAAAATCTGATGACTGGACTTCATGGAACTCCTTGTTGAGGGACAGGCAGTTCCTAAATGTATGTCTCAGTCGCCTCGAATTCAAGCGTATTAATCCGGCTATGGCCGACACACTAACAGTTGATTCCTCACAACAATAGAGAAACACAGTCAGGCAATCAACATTGAATGAAAACACCTTCTTTCTTAGATTCCACCGTACTACGCGAGGAACCATAATGGCCGGGTCCAAACCCGGGAGAGAAGTTTGGCTTGTGAAAATACGCCAACATTCCGATATTTGTTGGCCTCTCACATAAGGAACTGCAACTATGAAACTAGAAATATTCCCCATCGAAGCCGACAAGAAAAAACCAAAACCCGACTGGAATCAACTGGGCTTTGGCAAGCACTTTTCCGATCACTTTTTTATCATGAAGTACGACCAGAGCCAAGGTTGGCACCATCCCAAGATCGAAGCGTACCGACCGCTCACTCTGGATCCCGCAGCCATCGTACTGCACTATGCACAGGAAATCTTTGAAGGTCTGAAAGCTTACAAATGCCAGAATGGAGCCATCCATTTGTTCAGAGCGAAAGAAAATCTGATGCGAATGAATCGGTCGGCAAAACGACTCTGTATGCCGGAAATTGACATTGATTTCGTTCATTCAGCACTCAAGGAACTGATCCTGATCGATCAGGAATGGATCCCGACGACCTCCGGCAGTTCCTTGTATATTCGCCCTACCATGATTGGCACCGAACCAACGATAGGCGTCAAAGCGTCTTCAGAGTTTATTTTTTACATTATTGTTGGTCCCGCGGGATCGTACTATGCAGAAGGATTCAGCCCGATACGGATTTTTGTAAGTGACCAGTTTGTACGCGCCGTTCGAGGAGGTGTTGGCGAAGCCAAGACCGGCGCTAATTATGCCGCCAGCCTTCTGGCGGGTCAGGAGGCGAAAAAAGCCGGTTACAGTCAGGTTCTTTGGCTGGATGCCATAGAACAGAAGTATGTCGAAGAAGTAGGCACAACCAATATTTTTTTCCAGTTTGAAAATGAATTGGTCACCTCTCCGCTGACCGGAACCATATTGCCGGGTATCACGAGAGATTCCGTGGCAAAACTCGCACAGAATTGGGGCATGAAGTATGTCGAACGCCGCATAAGCATGGAAGAAGTAACTGAGGGTGCAAATTCGGGCCAGTTGAAGGAGGTGTTTGGATCGGGAACGGCCGCGGTTATTTCTCCTGTGAGTGAACTGCATTACAAAGGAAAAACCTATAAAATTGGAAACGGAAAGACCGGTCCGGTTGCCCAGAAATTTTACGACGAACTCGTCGGCATTCAATATGGAAAGAAGCCGGATCCCTTCGGCTGGATAGAACGTATCAACTAAACCGAGGTCTGCATGAGATTTCTCAAGACTGCCGGCGTTATTTCGGCGGCCCCTGATATGGAACGCGATCGCGCGAAAATCAAGAATGAGTATAAATGGAATCTGTCAGATATCTACCTGAACCTTTCCGACTGGCAGGCAGATAAGAAGAAACTGGTCGAGATGATACCGTCGCTGGCCGCCTTCAGCGGAAAACTTTCCACGGCCAACGGTCTTCACGACTGCCTTGTAAAATATTTTCAGTTAACGGAGAGTTATGCAAAACTGTATAGCTACGCAAGCCTGCTTTCTGACGAGGATACCAGAGAATCGAAACCGATGGCAATGGAACAGGAATTGGCCCAGATCGGAACAAACCTGAGTTCTGTTGCTGCGTTCGTTGAACCCGAGATCTTGCAACTAACCGGTGATCAGATTAAGACCTTTATGCAGACGGTTCCTGAGTTGAGTACCTATCAACATTATTTGAATGATATCCTGCGTCGCAAGGCACATACCAATACGGAGAGCGAAGAGAAGATTATTGCGATGGCCGGACTGATTTCAGACAATGCACACAGCATCTACAATGTTTTTTCGAATGCGGAGTTTCCGTACCCGGAAATAACCTTGGAAAATGGAAATCGTACGAAACTGGACCAGGCAACGTTTTCGACTCTTCGCGCTTCCACCAACCGGAACGACCGGTCATTGGTCTTTACAACATTTTTCAGTCGGCTTAACGAGTACCGACGGACCTTCGGAGCACAACTCTATGGCCAACTCAAAAAGGCAATGTTTTACAAGTCGGTGCGACGGTACACATCCTGTCTTCAGGCTGCATTGGATGGAGACAACATTCCGGAAGAGGTTTATCGAAACCACATCAGGAATGTAAATCGTCATCTGCCGTCTTTTCACCGATATTTGAAACTTCGAGAACGGATCCTCAAGCTCGAACAGCTTCATTACCATGATTTGTATGCCCCGTTGGTAGCCGAGGCGGAAACCGTCTATTCTCCAGAAGAAGCCGGTCAACATGTCACCAAAAGTCTGACTCCCCTCGGCGAAGAGTACACGAGGGTCATCCGACAAGCGTTGAACAACCGATGGATTGACATGTATCCAAACGAGGGCAAACGTTCCGGTGCGTACAGCAACGGATCACTGTACGACGTTCATCCGTACATTTTGATGAATTTCAAGGGGCGGTATGATGATGTGAGCACCCTCACCCATGAGCTGGGACATACCATGCACAGCTATTTTTCAAACAAGCACCAACCGTTTGTCAATAGCCACTATTCCATTTTTGTGGCCGAAGTTGCTTCCACCTTCAATGAAGCCCTTTTGATTGACCATATGCTTGGTCAGATTGACGATCCCCCCACCCAATTGGCGCTATTGGGACACTACCTCGAAGGTTTCAAGGGAACGGTATTCAGGCAAACCCAGTTTGCGGAGTTCGAACTCGCCATTCATGAGATTGCTGAAAACGGCGAAGCCCTCACGGGCGACCGATTCAATGAATTGTATTTGGACCTGGTCCGAAAATATTACGGACACAGTGAAAAGATTTGTCTGGTGGATGACTGTATTCAATCCGAATGGTCTTATATACCGCATTTCTATTATAACTTCTATGTTTATCAGTACGCGACTTCCTTCACGGCCTCGGCGGCGCTTTCTGAAAACGTACTGGCGGGCGATTTGGCTTCAAAAGAGCGGTATCTGGAACTTCTCAAAGCCGGAGGATCTGACTACCCGATAAATCTCTTGAAAAAAGCGGGGGTCGACATGATGACGGAAAACCCGATGAATCTTGCCATGCAAAAAATGAACAGAGTAATGGATGACATGGAGCAGCTTCTGACTGAAATACCCTCTTAGAACCTATTCCAAGAATGGGTTAATTTTTCTTATTTATCATTGCTTCCATAGCGGTCTTTTGCGTATACTTCGGTTCTGGTTCTCTATTCTCTCACTATTATATGGATCCCACGATGAAATTTGTCAATGTGTCAAGAACGGACTTTTTTGCTGTTCTAAAATCGAGGGTCGACAATTATTTTGCAGAGTCCCAACGCAGTCGATTTGGCGACTACAGAATGGTGCTGAAGACTCTGGCCATGCTGAGCATGCTGTATGTTCCTTACGTATTGGTCCTCGGTGAGCTCGTACCTGGCTGGGCTATGTTCTGCCTCGCAGTTGTCATGGGAGTTGGCGTGGCGGGTATAGGCATGTCAGTTATGCATGACGCCAATCATAATGCGTACTCCTCGGTACGATGGGTCAACCGTTTATTGGGGTATACCATCAACTTGGTCGGAGGCAATGCACACACTTGGAAGATGCAGCACAATGTGCTCCATCACACCTACACCAATATTGAACACATGGATGAAGACATTAACACCAACATGTTTCTCGTCTTCACTCCTTCCAGAAAACGGTATGTATTTCATAAATTTCAACATACGTATGCTTTTTTCTTTTATGGACTGCTGACCTTCAATTGGTTTGTCACCAAGGACTTTGTGCAGTTTTTCAAATACCAAAAGAGAGGACTCGGTGGACTCTCGACCTATGCGGCCATTAGAGAATTTCTGATTTTGTCCAGCACCAAGATTCTGTACTTCACCTATATGCTGGTAATACCGTTGATCGTCATGGATGCTGCATGGTGGCAAATTGTGCTTGGATTTCTGATGATGCAGTTTACCACCGGTCTTATTCTCTCCGTTATTTTCCAGCTTGCACATGTTGTGGAAGGCACCGATCAACCCCTTCCGAATGAAGAAGGAAACATTGAAAACGAATGGGCTATCCACCAGTTGCATACAACGGCCAACTTTGCCAGAAGAAACAAGATCCTCTCATGGTACATTGGCGGACTGAACTATCAGATCGAACACCATCTGTTCCACGGTATTTGTCACATTCACTATCCGGCACTTTCTGAGATCGTACAAAGAACCGCAGCAGAGTTTCAGGTCCCTTATATCGAATACAGAAGTTTTTTCAGCGCATTACGTTCGCACGTTCAGATTTTGAAAAAGTTGGGACACGGTGAGCCGTTGGTTCCACAGCCGACCACATAGCTATTTCTTTTCTTTAATCGCAGCGTACGCTTCGAACGGTCTGTCCGTCGCCAGAATATCTGCGCCTCGATGGACCCATTCTTTGTACAGATGGTCTCCCCGGGCTTGGGCGCGTCGATCCAGATTGCCGAGTACTCCGAGAATACACCCAATTCCCCGCTCATGCAGGAACACATAAAGCTCCTGATCGGGCTCGGTCACCCCTACGAACGCGATCATTTGAGCGTCCTTCACACCCGCATCCCGCAGCCGCAGATAATCATCCACGGTTCGAATACTGCAGGAGATCATCAATGTACTATCCAACTCGTGATAGACTTTGGCCTCGTTGGCATTATAGGTGATAACTGCTGCATTGAAAATCTCGAGTCGATGGAGCATATCTACCACCATGGCCGGCGGAACCTCCCGACGAACATCCAATGTTAAGGGAACCCGGTCTTTCGACCAAAGAAGCACCTGTTCGAGAGTCGGGATGTGATACGGAGTAACAACACCGTCGGTGTCTTTCAAGTAGAACGCCGTCAATTCATTCCAATTGTGGGCTGCAACGAGACCTGTTCCCGTTGAAGTTCTTTCAAGCGTACGATCGTGCATCATTACCATAACACTGTCCTTCGTCAACACTACATCGCATTCAATGATCGCTGGAACCGAGGCAATGGTTCGCGCAAACGTCTCGATACAGTTCTCAGGAAATCCCGCGGACGGCCCGCCTCTGTGTGCACTTATTTTTGGCCGGGCCGAATTGAAATATGCGCGCAACGTATCGGGTGAGTTCAGGATCGGCAATGCAGAGGGTTTTGAACAACCCGCCATCCCAACCAACAAAAGCAAACACAACAACTGGCCTCGTTTGGACATCTTTTATTCCTCCAGCAGGTTTTGGGTTCTCAGAAAGTTTTGGACAGCCGGGAAATAGGCGGCGTCGAGAAACGCATCATTGTGATGACGGGACAGCTCGACAAAGCTTTTCTCCGCCTCGACCCGCTCGTAAAGACGGCGACCATGTTTAATAGGTATAATCTCATCTTCTCTTGCGTGAAGAAACAAAACCGGACAGGAGATTCTTCCCATATGGGTCATGGAGTCGAATGTATTACAAACAAGCAAGCGTACGGGCAGAAACGGATATAACTCCTGCCCCATTTCGGCAACGGAAGTCAACGCACCTTCCACGATCAACGCACCAACGCTTCGTTCAGCGGCCAAATAACTCGCAACAGCCGAACCGAGGGAGTGTCCAAATACAACAATTCGACCGGCATCAACTCGAAATTCCTTTCTGAGGAAATCGTAGCATGCAATAGCATCCTTGTACAATCCGGCCTCATTTGGCTTTCCGCCGCTTTTTCCATAACCCCGGTAATCAATGGCCACCACATTCATACCCAGGGCCCGCATGCCGACATAGTATTCTTCCCGTCCGGAAATGTTGCCGGCATTGCCGTGAAACATGATCATCCAGACCGTCGAGGGGTGTTCAGATCTTATGATCCATCCGTGCAAAGACACCCCGTCTACCGTCGTCAAATA
>JAGQUY010000382.1:1807-6698 GCA_020438245.1 Bacteroidota bacterium | reverse complement strand
CTTCACGAACTTGTGGGCTTGGGTTATCCAGTGGTGGTAGGAACCTCCAGAAAATCGTTTTTGGGAAGTAGCTTTGATGCACCGCCCGAGGACCGCCTGGAAGGAACCTTGATTTCCAATTTTATCGCCGTTCAAAAAGGTGCTCGGATCCTTCGAGTTCATGATGTCGCATCCATGAATCGCGCTCTCATTATAGCTCGTCACATAGGAGCGCATCCTGATGCGTGAGACACTTTTCACAATCTGGCTCATACCCGTCACTTGGATCGATCTGCTGGACATAGCTGCGGTAACCATAATTTTCTACCGTGCTTACCTTGTGATTCAGGGAACCACCGCGTCACGCATGCTGATGGGCTTGATTCTTATACTGTTGGTATCCATTGCTGTCCAGCTGCTCAATATGAGCGGCATGATTTGGTTGGTCGATCAAATTCGCACGGTTTGGGTTATCGCGTTCGTGATTATTTTTCAGCCGGAACTCCGTCGTCTCCTTACGTTCTTCGGACAAAGCGCCATGCTTCGTCATATCATCAAGATGGGGATTCCAGACTATATTGAAGAAATTATCCGCACTTGTGGTATTCTGTCAAAAAGACGGTCAGGCGCGATCATTGTTATTGAGCGGTCAACGGGTTTGAGGCATGTGATTGAAACCGGCGTAAAGATTGAAGCGATCGTCTCTCAACCCCTTCTCCTATCCTTGTTCAACCCACGATCGCCATTGCACGATGGCGCCGTTATTCTGGAAGGTGACCAAATCAGCGCAGCCAAGTGTCTTCTGCCGTTAAGTCAGAATCCGTACATCGAATCTTCCTTGGGAACTCGTCATCGTGCCGCTCTCGGCTTGTCCGAGCAATCTGACGCAATCGTTATCGTGATATCGGAGGAATCGGGCGCCATATCTATTGCACACAAGGGAACTCTTCATCGGAAGATCAGCCCGGCCGAACTGCGGCGCTTCATGAGCGATATCCTAATGATGAGCAAAACGAAGGGTCTCTGGCGTCAGTTCAAGAAAAGTTAACATTGTTGGCCCAATTTGCTGCAAGGATGTATAATACGTTGATGATCAAGACTTTTCTTTCCGCCCTGCTGCCCTATTTCACCTTTGGGATACTCGCGTTCCTGGCGGCAGTACCGTTAAGCGTTCATCCCCAGGTGCCGTCATCCAAATTGGTTTACAAGACGGTTATTAGCGAAAAACCGGGCGAATTGGTGTATCAATTTGACTTTCCGGATGCAGTCCCTGTTTTGGATGAAACCGGTCACATCACTTCTTGGGACTTCCCGGGCGCCGACAGAACACTGCTTTCTGGGCTTCCGCTTTGCATATACCTTATGGAACTGCCATCCGCGCCTGCCACGGTAACCATCGTGAGATCAACGTCGCAAATCTTGAGAACATCTGGAAGGCTCACCGCTCAAAGAACTCAGCCTCTCGCCCGCATTGAATACGCAGGTCAAATGAGGGATATACCGATTCACCACCTCATACTCTGTCCTATCCAGACATCGGGAAATCAACTTGTTATGTATGGTCAGTTGGTTGTGAAAATTACGTATGCAACCTCATCTCCCGTCAAGATAACAGAGAATCCGGCGGAAATCGATGGCGCCCTCCAAGTATCAACTTTAAACGCAGATTTTGCCCGACGTCAGCGTATATTCAAGACCAAGTCCTTCACAAACAAAAATATTGCCGATGCGATGGCTGCCGGCAATGAGACCTTACGTCTGGAGGTGGATAGTAACGGCATCTATAAACTGACCTACGAAGACATGGTCTCTGCCGGTGTGAATCCAAGACAGATTAATCCACAACAGATTTCCCTGCAGAATCTCGGACTTGAAGTGCCGATCTATATACGCACCGCTGTTGCAAACCAATTCGGCCCCGGAGACTTTATCGAATTCTATGGGGAAAAATATACCGCCGATAAAAATCCTGCGCTCAGAGATCAACCTCAACAAACGCGCCACTTCCTGGATCCATGGACAGACAACAACGTCTATTTCCTTTCTTGGCAGGGCAAGCAGGGGCTGCGCCTGATTGAAGAAAACGCCGGAATCATTCTTCCAGGGAAACGTGATTCGCTAAGCAGTATCCATTTCTTACGAACGAGGCACTTTGAAGAAGACAACAGTCGCGTTTCCTTCAAGGATTTGAATACCAACAAGCCGTCCGCCATCGAGGATGTCTGGTTTTTTGATGGTGGAATTTCCAATTTGCTTACCACCCAGTCTCAGAAAACATATTTTTTCACCTTGGAAGGCCTGAGTTCCCTTTCCAGTTCACAGGTGCTCACGATCAACCTACAGGGGATCTCCCCTACTTCACATACTGTTGATATCAAGATCAATGATGCAGCCGTTTCAACTTCTCTGACATGGTCCAATATCGCCAAATTCCAGACTCAGATCAGCATTCCCAATCTTAGCGGGAATATTCTAAGGGAGGGTGCCAACACTATTACCATTAGCACGCCCGTCACATCGAATCCAAATCAGCTCCAGCTTCAAGCGCTCAACTGGTTCGAAATCACCTATAAGCAAAAGTATGAAGCAATTCATAACTATCTGGAATTTACCGTTGGAGATCTTAGTCCTACCGTACTCAAACAATTCAAGATCGAAAAGTTTACCGATCCCGATATCAGTGTTTACAAGAAAGGGGTCAGCAAACTGGTCAACTTCGATCTGAGGACTGATCAAGGTGATCGTACCGCTCTGACCTATTTCATAGATCTGCAGGACAGAGTGCAACCGGGTGAATCCGTTCAATATATTGGTGTCGGCGAAAGCGCAAAATTGAAGCCGAAAAGAATTACACTTCAGGCTTCTTCAACTCTTAAATCGGGTTTCCATAACGCGCGATATGTCATCGTCTGTCCAAAAACTTTTCGCGCGACGGCTGATCGATTGCGACAATACAGGCAATCAACCGGCCTTTCTGCGGAAGTTGTTGATCTCGAGGACATCTACACCGAATTCAACTTCGGCATAAAGAGCCCGTATGCACTTAGAAATTTTCTCCGGTACACCTACAGTGCATCCAATTGGCAAGGCACTCAAGGTCCGCCGCTTTATGTCGTGCTTGTCGGAGATGCGTCGATTAAGACCAAGTCCAGTCCTTTCGATTTGGTCCCGACGCAACAGATCCAGACAAAAAATTACGGGCCGGCTGCTTCGGATCACTGGTACACTCTTCTGACGGACGACGACCTTATTTCTGATTTTTTTCTGGGAAGAATTCCCTGCACAAACGCTGCTCAATTGGACGCCTACATCGATAAGATCATCACGTATGAAACAAGTTCGCTGAACGGTGATTGGAAGAATAGGGTTACATTTATTGGCGGACAACGGGATGATCGCGGAGTTCAACAAAATAATCCCAATGTACCGACGGATGTATTTCGTTTTCAGGCAACCAACCTCATTAATAACAAGCTACCGTCGGCTTTTAGTCCGGACCGAATTTATGTCTACCCTATTCGGGACCAATTTTACGGCAATTTTTCCAATGTAATTGACAGATTCGACAACGGCTCCTTGATCATGGCCTATCTTGGACATGGCGGCGGAGGGATTTGGGGTGATCTCGATTCCGTATCAGGAAAACCCCTGTTGAATCTGACCCAGGTCCAAAGCCTTCAAAGTGGAGACGGCCGATTGCCACTCGTTTTAAGTATGACTTGCTTTGTTGGAGCGTTCGACGATGACAGCAAGCAATCCCTCGGCGAATCTTTGGTATTGACGCCAAACCGAGGTTCGATTGGATTGTTGGCGTCGAGCGGAACCGGCTGGATTATAGGGGACTATTTGATGCTTGATCAAAGCCTGCAACCTTTTGCGACCCCCGGTCTTACGGTTGGACAGGCCATGGCCATTGGAAAAGCAGATTATCTTGTCCAGCAGGGAGCCGTCGATATTGAAGTCAGCGGCGCAGGAAATGGGTTGGGTCTTTCCGAAATACCACAGAGCATGGCTTATCAATTTAATTATCTTGGAGATCCGGCCTTAAAATTAAAGACTCCAGCGGAAGGAAATCTTGAACTTTCAACGTACAGTCCAACCTCCGGCGGATCTTTGACCATGAGCGGTTCAACTCCTTTTCTGTCCGGAAATGGACGTGCAGAATTATACCAACTACTTCCTGTGGTGGATTCTGTCCTTAATGGTGGTAACAAACCCTCCTTCGTAAATCTGGATACGGTTTTTTTCGTTATCACGAATGGAACATTTTCTGTGAATCTCGATTTGTCTCAAGTCTCCGGGCTTATTGGTGGGTCGGCCGGACTTCGCATCTTTACGGAATCATCTGATGGAAACCAAAGTTTCCATGCATCACGAGCCTTTTCCGTTGATGCCACTTTTCTGGGAGTCCCTTCCATCACGCCATCAAATCCGACCAGTGCCGACTCCATTCATGTACAGATAACTGCAAATGATCCTCAGACCATTCAGAATGTCTTGCTCTATTATCAGGTAACCGGCAACGCAAACGACTCAGGAATTGAATCGATGCAATCCTCCGGTTCCAACCTGTATCGATCAAGAGGACTTGGCCCTTTCCCGGAAAACAGCCTGCTGTCGTATCAGGTAAAAGTGATTGATGGGGTCGGTGATTCAACGTGGTCACAAGCCGGACAGATCAAGATAGCCTCTGTCATCGATCTCGGACTATCGGGTGTCGTGACTCCCGGAACCGCCAGCGACGGTATTCAATTGACCGGTGACCAGAACGTTCAACTTTCTGCACGAATTCTGAACAGGGGTTTTGCCACGGTGGCTTCGGCCACTGTGCAGTTTTATGACGGTGATCCGCGCAATACAGGAGCTCTTGTTGGGTCAACTACCGTAGCCATACAGGGCGGAAACCTGAGCG
>JAGQUY010000382.1:0-1759 GCA_020438245.1 Bacteroidota bacterium | reverse complement strand
ATCTATGTCTGGATTGACCCCGACTCCGCATTGGCAGATGTGAACAGGGATGATAATCTTGGCTTTGCCTTGATCCAGAACAATGCATTCAATGTATTACCGTCCGTTGGCACTACCTTCAACGGTATAAGCACAGATACCGTTTCCATCGACCAAAGTCTTTCTGCCGTGGTGCCCCCGGCGGCTGTGGTTTCAACATCAGCCCTGCGGCTTGTCAAGACATCTACCTTGACCCTGACCGGTCAACCCGATATTCAGCTGGTCACTCCATTGGGACAATCCGGACCTGCCGCGTATCAACTTTCCGTTTCTTCGCCCGTTTCACCCGATCATCCCCTGCGTCTGGCCATGAGGTATGACACCACGTCTTACCCTCTTTCCGGCGGTTACCCTGACTCGATATCAATCTATCGCTGGTCCACCGGAAACCGGCGATGGTCTATGCAGCATCAGTCCGTCGTCAGGCAAAATGGTGAAATTTGGGTGTCCTTATCGGGTCAGGTGAGCGGACTGTACACGCTTTTCTTGAACAGGGATGATATTGCGCCCATTGTCGAATCGACTATAGAAGGGCAGTTTTTCTTGCAGGGTTCCATCGCTCCAAAACAACCGAAGATTGCGGCCATTATCACCGACCGGAATGGTGTCAGCCTGAATCGAGCTGACTATTCTATTCAAATTAATGGAGAGTCCGTGCCGGACGACCAGATTAATCTACCGGACTCCCTTGCCAACTCCAATACGGTCACCCTTACTCTGAAGACCACCCAAGACTTTGCAACAGGCAGTAATCAGGTAACTTTTCGTGCAACCGATGTGAACGGCAACGCCAGTGCGATCGATACATTGTCTTTTACCGTCGTTTCAAAATTTGACATCCAACTGCTTGGCAATTTTCCCAATCCATTCTCAAACACCACCGTGTTCGCTTATCGCGTAGAGTCCAGCGAACCACTGGACAATCTGGAATTATCGATTTATACCGTGTCCGGCAGACGCATTAAACGGATCCAGCCCGAAGATATCTCCAGCCAGATAATCAATTCAGTTGGCTACCACGAGATTCCCTGGGACGCAACCGACGACGACGGACATTCCATTGCCAACGGCATATATTTCTATCAGATCAAAGGCCGTCTAAACGGTAAAACCGTACAAAAGAAAGGAAAACTGGCATACTTCAGATGAAAACCAGAGTTTTCACAATACTCTTTGTAACACTGTGCGCGTCTCAAGTGTGCGCCGGAGACGGAAATCGGAGATATACGAACGCCTTTCTTGAAATTCCTCTTGGAGCGCGTCCCGCAGGCATGGGAGCTGCATACGCCGCAATCGCCGAGGATGGAACAGCTTTTTTCTGGAACCCGGCAGGTATTGCTTTCGTGAATAAGCGTCAGGTTTCATTCATGTACTCAAATCAGTTTGATGGTCTGGCCGATTATCACTTTATAGGGTATACCCACCAACTAACCGATCAATATGGATTTTCTGTTGCGTGGATCAGATACTCCGTCGGCAATATTGCCGAAACCAGTCCGCTGGGCGGCTCCTTCATTGATCGCGGGAGTCCGGGCTACGATTTCAGTCAATATTTTCATGGTAGATTTGATTACACGGACAATGCCATCTTCTTTTCTTTCGCCCGAATGAACTCATTCAAAGCAAATCTGGGTTGGGCTTACGATGATCTACCGATTCAAATTCCAGTAGGTGTAAATTTCAAGATCATCAACGGCGGGACCAGCGGAATTTCAGGCAA
>JAGQUY010000381.1 GCA_020438245.1 Bacteroidota bacterium | reverse complement strand
AGGACGAACTGGGCATCCCGCTCGCTCCCTGGTCTTTCTAGTCAGTCCCGAAAAGAGACGTGGAGAAGACGGGAATCCGCACTGCCGGTGGTCTAAGCGGACTTGATGACATCCATTCCCATGTATGACCTCAAAGCAGAAGGAACGAGCACGGTGCCTTCGTCGGTTTGATAATTTTCCAGGATGGCGGAAACAATCCTGGGCAGCGCCAGACCGGAACCGTTTAACGTATGAAGAAACTCAGGCTTACCTGAACCGTCTTTGAATTTGATATTCATTCTTCTTGCCTGAAACGCTTCGAAATTACTGCACGAAGAAACCTCCAGCCATCGCTCCTGCCCGGCAGACCATACCTCAAGATCGTATTTCTTGGTCTGGGTGAATCCCATGTCGCCGCGACACATCAGGAGAACTCGGTACGGCAACTTCAACAACTGGAGAAGATGCTCCGCGTCCGAGCGAAGGGATTCCAACTCTTCATACGAAGTCTCCGGGTGGACGAACTTGATCAGTTCAACCTTGTCAAATTGATGCAGCCGATTTAGCCCTCTGACATCTTTGCCGTAGGATCCTGCTTCTCTCCGGAAGCAGGGTGTGTATGCACAATACTTGATGGGCAGTTGTTCGGCTTTGATCACGGATTCACGGTGCATATTGGTAACGGGGACTTCTGCGGTTGGAATGAGGTAGAATTCATCGCGGGTTACCACGTACATCTGATCTTCCTTGTCCGGAAGCTGACCCGTTCCGGTGGCGCTTTCCGCATTGACAACGATGGGCGGCATTACCTCGGTATATCCCCGGTTCCTGCCTTCTTCGAGAAAAAAATTGATAAGGGCGCGCTGCAAACGGGCGCCTGCACCGATGTACACTGGAAATCCTGATCCCGCTATCTTGGTGCCTGTTGCAAAATCAATCAATTTCAGTTTTTCTGCAATTTCCCAATGAGGCTTCAATTTAAAATCTGTTTTGGGCGCCTCTCCCCAACTTGCAATAGATACATTTTCGGCCGGCGTTGATCCTTCCGGTGTTGACGGATGGGGCACATTGGGCACGGTCAACAACGCCTTTTGAAGTTGCTGTTCAAGGCTTTTCAAACGGTCGTCCATCGATTTGATCTGATCACCCACCGATCTCATTTCTGTAATTGTCGCGTCGGCATTCTGACCTGCCTTTTTCAATTTGGCAACCTCGTCGGAGGCTTTGTTTCGGCGAGCTTTGAGTTCCTCCACTTCCTTGATAAGACCGCGCCTCTCGTCGTCCAGGTTGACTATAAGATCCAAATCCACCTCAAATCGCTTTTGAGCAGCGCCGGCCTTCACAACCTCAAGATTCTCTCTGATAAATTTGATATCAAGCATACAGTTCCTTGTTTTCTTGAAACCAAGTCATGATAAATAAATCACCCGTGAAATGCAACGAAACGGGACCCGAATCCCAATATTTTCAGCGATTTTGGGGTGACGTTAAACCCGTCAATGAGCGTGACTTTTGCTTGAACGAAGACCGGTTTCTTCTTAGATTCGGGCATGAAACAAACCACCAGTCGCTTGATTCGCCATTTCAGAAAGCTGATCGTTCTATTCATCAAGATAGAAGGCTGGATAGTGAAGTCGGACGTATTTTACTACACCGTCCGCGTTCAAAAACGAATTTTTGACCGCCATAAACTGACGACCAACGCTGCAGCTATTTCGTTTTTCTTTCTGCTCAGTATTATTCCAATGCTTTTCATTGTGGCGAGCATTTTGGGTTCGTTCGTCGACTCACCCGGTGAAGCGGAACGGTATATCATGAGTTTTATTTCGACAAGAGTTCCCGGGTCGGCTCAGGAATTTATCCGGGAGTTGGTCGTGAAAAACGATGTCGTAGGCAACATCACAAAAGTTCTGCAAAACAAAGGATGGATAAGCATCGTCAGTGTGTTGTCACTTTTGTGGACTTCCAGCGGAGCATTTGCAGCAGTCGAAGATGCCATGTCAACGATTTTCGGAGTTCGTGCCCGCAACTACTTCGTGAGCCGCTTGGTAGAGATGGGCATGGTGCTTATTGTAGGGTCCTTATTCCTGATGTCCAGTATGGTCACCGCAATCATTCAAACACTGAAGAAATCCAAAACGGTCGTTGCCGGCGTGGACTTCGCCAACTTACCGAGCCTGTGGTCTTTCATCACCGGGGTGCTGCCTTATTTACTGACCATAGCCATGTTTTACATCATTTATAAAATCTTGCCGAAGACTCAAATTCACCAGCGAGCCGCGTTGTTGGGTGCTATTGTGGCAGGCCTGCTTTTGGAGGGAACGATATTCGGCTTTGCATATTATGTCAATAATTTCTCCAAGTACAACGCATTTTACGGGTCGGTAGCCGGCGTTATCATCGCCATCTTCACAATATACCTGGCCTCGATCATTCTGCTGATCGGTGCCGAAGTGACGGAAATTGCCAATACGAAGCTGGAAAACGAACTGGAAATGCGACACACCTTGAAAGAATTCGAGTAATCCCATCATGCCGGCCAAGCTGATGCATCCGCGATACGACGAACTCGGATCGCTTGGGGAAGGGGGAGTAGCCCGAACCGTTCTGGTATGGGATTCAGTCGCACGAGTTCGTCGAGCCGCCAAGATCAGCCTGAATCCCGATAGCGCGGAAGCGTTTCTGAGCGAATATCATCTTCTCTCCAGCCTCAATCATCCAGGCCTGCCCCGCGTCTATGATTTGCACCATCTCTCCGACGGCAACTTACTTTTTACCATGGACTACGCGGGTCCGGTAAGCCTGCATTCTCTTCTCAAAAATAAGATTCTTTGGTCAAAAGAAGATTTCATTTCGGTATTGGATCAACTGTTGTCGGTCCTTGCGCATTGTCATACCAACAACGTGGTCCACCACGATCTGAACCCGGCCAATATCGTATTTCAATCCGAATCTCCGTCGTCATCCCTCAAACTTATCGATTTCGGATTTGCATCTGCACTCGGATCAAGCAGTCCTCAGGTACGTGGCACAGTGCAATACACGGCTCCCGAAATACTCCGCAAAGAATCGTCTGACCATCGAAGCGACCTGTACGCGTTCGGAGTTATCCTTTATGAAATCCTTGCGGGAGTCAATCCGTTCGACGACGACAATGTCGTCAATGTGGTAATTAACCATCTCGAAAAACCTGTGTCCGGCGTTCCAGGC
>JAGQUY010000380.1 GCA_020438245.1 Bacteroidota bacterium | reverse complement strand
TTATGAATTATATTGGCGATGGTGGAATGAATGTCGGAGAGTTTCACGAAGGTCTGAATATGGCGGCTGTTTGGAAGTTACCTTTCGTTTTGATCATCGAAAATAATCAGTATGCATACAGCACACCAAACGCTCTCCAATTCGCGTGTGAAAGTCCCGTCGACAGAGCCGAGGGATATGGCATTCCCGGCGTAAAAGTGGACGGAACCGATGTCGTAGCCGTATACGAGGTGTGCAAGGACGCGGTTGAACGTGCCCGCTCGGGAGAGGGCCCGACACTTATCGAATCTGTTACGATGAGAATGCGGGGTCATGCGGAACATGACGGTCATGAATACTATCCGGCGGGATTGTTGGAGGAGTGGCAAAAGAAAGATCCCATTGATCAATTTGAAAAACTGTTGATTGAGAAGAAAATTCTCAACAAGAAGAACATCGCGACGATCCATCAGGAGGTTGTTGATGAAATCGACGCAGCTATTGCTTATGCGGATCAAGCTCCTTATCCGGAAGCGGCAGATGCTGCCAACTATGTTTATTCCGAATGAATAAAAAAAAGAAGAAATCAAGCGGCAACAAACCCAAGAAGTTGGGCCCCAGACCATTAAAGACCGCGGAACGTTCTCCGAAAGGATCCGTGAAGCAGACTGAGAGAAAAGGTTTTGCATTGGCCGGTGATTTGGATCTTGCTGACTTTGAGCCGAGCAAGAAACAGATGAAGGAAATGTACTATTTCATGCTGTTGAATCGTGCGTTTGACGACCGAATTTCAAAACTGTATCGCCAGGGTAAGATTATCGGGGCGGCATATGGCGGGCGGGGTCAGGAGGCGACCACAGTCGGATCCAGCTATGCGATGGAAAAGAACGATGTCGTCGGGCCCATCATTCGGAATGGCGGAGTGTTACTGGTTCGAGGGCTCTCCCCAAAAAATTTTCTTGCCAATTTTATCGGGCGGGCGGATACGCCGACGGGTGGCAAAGATGGCAACTCACATTTGGGCGACCTTAACCTCGGAATCTTTGCTCCTATTTCCCATTTGGGCAGTCTCGTTATCAATCTGGCTGGTTGTGCCCTGGCCTTCAAACTTAAAAGAGAACCGCGCGTTGCCCTGACCTACATAGGCGACGGAGGTACATCAACTGGCGAGTTTCACGAAGGAATCAACATGGCTGCTGTTTGGAAGCTGCCCTTTGTTTGTATCATTGAGAACAACAACTATGCCTACTCGACACCGACCGGCTCCCAGGCTTTGTTGAAAAACTTTGCGTCCAAAGGCAAGGCCTATGGCATGGAGGCTTTGGTAATGGATGGTAACAATGTTTTTGAAGTGTACAGGGTCTGCAAATATGCCTTGGAGAAGGCCCGATCCGGCAAGGGTCCCATTCTCATAGAGTCAAAAACGATGCGCATGAAGGGCCACGCCGAGCATGACGATGCTTCTTACGTACCCAAAGCGCTGTTTGATGAATGGAAAAAAAAGGACCCTATTCTTCGTTGCGAGAAGGAATTGCTGACCAAGAAAGTGATTTCTGATTCGGAAAACGAAGCATTAAAAGTTCGGGTTTCAGAAGAAATGGAACAAGCGGAGACTTTTGCGCTCAATGCTCCTTTGCCGGATGCGGCCGACGCGCAAACAGGTGTTTATGCAGACTGAGTTCACGGCTTAGATCAACGTTTCATGAGGTTGTATTATGATACTCTTCACTATCCTTACCCTGTTGGCGGGAGTCATGTCCGAATCTTCGTTTGAGGTCTATTTTACCGGAGAAACACTCCGATTCGACTACTACCATACAGGGGATGCCACAACGGAGCGCCTTGCACCCGATGATATTAAACTTGAAGGAGCATGGCCCGGAAGCCGTACGAACCTGCTGGATCGTCTATGGCTTGGGAAATATTATTTTGAAGTGTATGACCGTGATTCGAAAACGCTCATCTATTCGAAGGGATTTGCCAGCATTTATGGAGAGTGGGAAACAACAGGCGAGGCAAAGCAAACGTGGCGAAGCTTCGAGGAGTCGCAGCGTTTCCCTGAACCCAGAAAGCCGGTTACTCTGAAGATCAAGAAGAGATCCGATGACGGAGGTTACCGAGAGATCTTTTCCTACGACGTCGATCCCGGTGGGCGATTCGTAAACCGGGCCGGACCTCCGAAACGGGAAAACGTCTGGACTGTTTTTGATAATGGTCCGTCTGCCGGTAAGGTGGACTTGCTGATCCTTGGAGATGGCTACACGTCCGGCGAAACAGCTCAATATCACAAGGATGTCGAACGACTGGTTACAAAAATGTTTGAGACAGAGCCCTTCAAGATGCGTCGAAAGGACTTCAATGTCCGTGCGATTGATGTCGTCTCGGCGGAGAGCGGCATCAGCAATCCAAGAAAGAATGTTTGGCGGAACTCCGCACTTGGTCTGAGTTTCAATTCGTTCGACTCCGATCGCTATGTGCTGACGTATAACAATAAGACCGTTCGGGATGTAGCATCCCAGGCGCCATACGACGCACTCATTATGATTTTTAACGATCGCAAATACGGAGGCGGCGGGATCTATAATTTATGGGCGACCGTTTCAGCACACACCGAGCCATCGAGTTATATTTTTGTTCATGAATTTGGACACTCGTTTGCTGGTTTGGGGGACGAGTATTATTCCTCTCCCGTTTCGTATGAAAATGTAGTGGTGCAGGACAGGGAACCATGGGAACCTAATATTACAGCACTGTTAGACAAGCAGAATTTGAAATGGAAGCACTTGTCTGCATCGAATGTACCCTTGCCTACACCGTGGAACAAGTCATCCTATGATCAGTATGATTTGAAGATGCAAGCTAAGCGGGCCAAGCTTGTCTCTGACAAGGCGCCGGAGGAGGACTTGGAATCGTTGTTTCGAGAAGTAAAATCGGTTACATCAAACATGCTGAAGTCTGAGAAATACTATGGACAGGTAGGGGCATTTGAAGGTGCGGGCTATGAGCCAAAAGGACTTTACCGGCCCGAGCTTGATTGCATCATGTTCACCCGAAATGATGTTCCATTTTGCCGCGTTTGTAATGAATATATCAACAAGGTAATTGATACCTACACCGAGTGAGTTAAAGCCCGTCGACCTTGGCCTCCAAGACGGATTGAAGGGCCTCGTCCAGATTGGACAGGAAATCGAATCCGGTCGCCTCTTCCAAGTGATCGACGCTGACCCTGAAAGACCTCCAATCCGAATTTCGGATGCCGCCTGCATTTGGCATGTCGACTGCCACCACCCTTGTTTTTAGCGAAATGCCCGCGAGTCCCGTTCCCGGCTCTGTAACCACGATGATTTTCCAAATATTTGCCGGAATACGAATCTTGCCCCCAGCCAGATTGCCGTTTGATCCATATCCACCGGCCGTTACAAAAAGCTCTGCCCCCTCCAAAGTAAGTTCACGACAGTAATTTTCAAGTTCGGACCAAGGTCCTTGATTGTTATCAGGATGTTGAGGAACGATATTTGTCATCAGGAAGGTTTCTGAATTATCCGTGCTGTTCGTTGTCCGATCGGCCGAAGGACAGAGGTGCCCTCGATCGTAACCTGTGCCCAGAATGTCATTCTGGGAAACACGATACCAGAACAGGGGCAGTGAGGTATCCGAACGGAAATCATTTAGCCTCGTTGTTTCTCCCTGCCAAGATGAGTTCAGTTGCCAAGCGACCCAATTGGCTTCTCCCAGAAGACTATTGTAAGACATCGCATACTGATCTTTGATTAGCAGAAAGTTCGCTAAGGAATCCGTGATGGGCGCTGCTCGAGTGGGGTTTCCGAGTTGTAAATGGGGTCCGTCAGCAATCCTTGATGAATCCCCAAGGAACACAGAAAGGCGATAAAATCCTGCCGTGGAGTAGCTGCCCGGCAGACCTTTGACTTTGAGCAAAAAGCGACCTGGGCTCGGCAGTTGAATGACAAGATGCTCTGCGGCATGTCCACCCAGTGATGAACTGTCTATTCCATGTAACAGAGAGTCATACAGAGCGAGATCCAGGTTGAGCTCATCGGGCATCGAGAGTGAAACAGATACATAATTTGGATTTTTGGTTTGAAATTTATAATAGTCGACATCATCAGGCTGATCGATCTGTCCCTTGACCGTGGAGGCAAATCCTGAGAGCAGCGTGGCCGTTTGAGGAGTATTGTTGTTGTCATGAAGAGTCAGAGGCTCCACGGGCTCCGCGCAGCCGAAACAGCCACCCAGGCAGCAAATCGAAAGCAGTCCTATCTTTATTCTGTTCATTGAGCGAGTTTAAGGAGTTGGAAAATGGTATTCAACGTTCGAAATATTCGATATTTCTTCCCAAAAACCCTGTGGGTCGCCGGAGTGTTCCTCGTCGGGACTGTGGTTTCTTGCCATGTGGAGCATAAAAAACCCAAAGTGATTGTTGTGGTGGTTGTGGATCAATTGCGCGTCGATTACCTGTCCAGATTTCAGAATGTCTTTAGCGACTCCGGTTTCAAGCGACTCATGAAGGAGGGTGCCGTTTTCAGCAACTGCTTCTATCGGCAGGCTACGACCCACACTTCACCCGGCCATGCAACCATATTGAGCGGCCTATTTCCAACTTCACACGGGATCATTGCAAACTATTGGTTTGATAGAAAACTCGGAAGAAGAGTCTATGCGGCAGAGGACACACTATCACCCGTACTTCTTCGCGAAGAGCTTACCAAGACAAATGGTCGATCGCCGGTCCGAATGCAAAGCATGAATATAAATGATGTGATTAAGCAATCGGACAATCATTCAAAAATATTTTCGGTGTCCAACAAAGACCGATCGGCGATATTTCTTGGGGGACTGAAGCCGGACGGCGCTTACTGGTTTATGAAGGACAGGGGTGGTGTCTATTCCAGTACCTACTACACCGAACGACTTCCGGATTGGATCTTGGAATTCAACAGAAGCAACCCCTCTGATAAATACTTTGGCAGGAGCTGGGACTGTGCCGTTGAGGAGTCGGACTACAAAGCATTGTGTACTGATTCGTATGCATTTGCCGACAGCCCTTTTGATCATGCCGGTTTTCCTTACCTACTGATTGGTTCAGATTCTCTCCAACCCGATCAGAAGTACTATAGCAGGCTTTATGAAACTCCCTTCGCAACGGATCTCTTACTCGACTTTGTTGAGGCGTTGTTGAAGCATGAAAAGATTGGATCGGACGAATCGACTGATGTTCTTTGTATTAGTATGTCGGCAAACGACTACGTGGGACACAGTTTTGGCCCAGGTAGCAGAGAAGTCATGGATATGACTCTTCGAACCGATCGACAACTTGGGAGGCTTTTCTCGATGGTGCAGTCGGCCATGCCCGCTACGGACGTACTGTGGATTTTGACGTCCGATCATGGAATCGCACCGCTGCCTGAAACATCCGACGGGATCAGGGTGCGTCCGGCAAAAGTCAAGGCGGTTGTCGAGAAACTAATGATTGAAAAGTATGGAAAACTGGAGTTTACGAACAACTACGTGAGCTCCGTTCAGTATCCGAATTTGTACTTCGACGATGCACTGCTGGAAGAAAAAAAGATTGATAAAGAAGAGGCCGGCGTTTATATTAGCCAGTCTTTGGTACAAAAAATGCAAGGCATTGAGGCGGTGTTTACCTCTTCCATGCTCAAACTGGATAAAGGTACTTCAGACAGTTTGCTGGAAGCCGCGCGAGTTGGATTTGTCAACAGGACTAGTGGCGATCTAGTTGTTCTTCTAAAACCTTTTAGTATTTGGAGTTCCAAGGAAGGCGGGGCTGAACATGGGAGTGCATATCCGTATGACACCCACGTTCCGTTAATAATAATGGGAGATCAGTGGATTCGAGCCGGAACGTACGCAGACCGGTGTTCACCTGCGGATATTGCCCCGACATTAGCATCTATATTGTCACTGAATACATCGTACAGGTTTGACGGAAGGATATTGCGGGAAGCGCTTTTACCGTCGCCAACATCACCAGAGGAGTGAATCCATGCCAGGAATGATTTCTAACATCAAGTATGTCTGCGTATACGTTTCGGACTTTGAAAAATCGTTGAGCTTCTATAAGGACGGATTGGGCCTGGCCGTGACGTACAAAGAGGATGGCTTTGCGCAATTCGATACCGATGGCACCATACTCTCCATCGAGAAAGGCGGGGAAAAGAGTGAGGCCCCAAAAGACTACCGAAAGAACGGTATCCTGATTCAATTTGAGGTTGAAGATCTTGAAAAGGCAGTCGGAACCCTGAAGTCAAAGAACGTGAAATTTACCCAAGACATCACGGAGATGGACTTTGGCCGCATTGCCGTGATCATCGATCCGGATGGAAACCAACTGCAACTCCTTGAACAATAACACCTCCGGACTTCTTTCATGCCTGTAATGACCTACCTTGAAGCCATCTCCCTTGGGTTGAGGGAAGAAATGCAGAGAAACCCCGATGTTTTTCTCATCGGAGAAGATATCGGTGTTTATGGCGGAGCATTCAAAGTTACCAAAGGTTTTTTGGAGGAATTTGGTGCTGATCGGGTTATGGATACCCCAATATCAGAGGCCGGAATCATTGGTGTCTGTGTCGGCTCTGCACTCATGGGCCTGCGTCCGGTAGCAGAAATGCAGTTTGCGGATTTTATTTCATGTGGTTTCAATCAAATGGTCAATCAGGCTGCCAAAATTCACTATCGTTGGCGGGAGGCTGTCCCAATGGTGGTACGGTGTCCGTCGGGCGGTGGCGTGCATGGCGGGCCGTTTCATTCGCAAAATCCCGAAGCTTGGTTTTTTCACGTACCGGGGTTGAAAATTGTCTCACCTTCGACCGCCTATGACGCCAAGG